>JAGIAB010000337.1 GCA_017745135.1 Flavisolibacter sp. | reverse complement strand
GGTATTAACGGCATGAAAGTATAATGAACAAAATGAAAAAAGATATCGAAACCCGTGAGGAGTTAGAAGAATTTTTAAGAGCTTTCTACAAAAAAGCATTCGCCGATGAATTGATCGGGCACTTCTTTACTAAGGTTGTTCCGCTGGATCTAAAAACGCACATTCCAGTCATAGCCAGTTTTTGGGAATCAGTGGTTTTCAATACGCACGGCTATCGCAAAAATGTAATGGAAGTGCACAAGCACATTCACCATCTTTCCAAAATTAAAAAAGAGCACTTAGACCGCTGGGTGAAGATTTTTACAGAAACCCTGGATGAAGAGTTTGAAGGTTATCATACAGAACTCATGAAACAAAGAGCAAGATCAATTGCTACTTTGATGGATATTAAGCTTAACCATGAGGGAATTGCCAAAGCTTGAAAATTTGCAGTTTTCAGTTGGCAATTGGCAGTATAAAAACTGCAAACTGGTAACTGCCAACTGCCACCTCCCCTTCAATTTCACCTCCCTTTAGCACTGATTTTTCTTAACTTCGCTGCCATTTTTTAACAAGTTGAGGAGCCCAATATGGCCAATCGGTACAAAGAGTTTAAGCATCTGAATCTTCCCGCCATTGAAAAAGAAATCCTGGAGCGCTGGGAGCGGGAAAAAGCCTTTGAAAAAAGTGTTGAATTAAGAGAAGGAGCACAGCCTTTCGTGTTTTACGAAGGCCCGCCAAGTGCTAATGGAATGCCTGGTATTCATCACGTAATGGCCAGGGCATTAAAGGACCTGGTTTGCCGCTATAAAACCATGCAGGGATTTAAAGTAGAGCGTAAAGGCGGATGGGATACGCATGGATTACCGATTGAACTCGGCGTTGAAAAAGAATTAGGCATTACCAAAGAAGATATCGGCAAAAAAATTTCCATTGCCGAGTACAATCAAAAATGCCGCGAAGCTGTTTTGCGGTACAAAGGCCAGTGGGATGATCTCACTCAAAAAATGGGTTATTGGGTTGATCTGAATGATCCTTATATCACTTTCACTAATGATTATATCGAAACGCTTTGGTGGTGTTTAAAGCAACTTTACAATAAGGGACTTCTTTATAAAAGTGTTTCCATTCAGCCTTATTCACCAGCGGCAGGAACCGGTTTGAGTTCTCATGAATTAAACCAGCCGGGAACCTATCGTAATGTGAAGGATACGAGTGCCATTGCTATGTTCAAAGCAGTGAAAGATGAGCGTTCAAAATTTTTGTTTGATGCTGCGGGAGATGACGAAGTGTATTATTTGGCGTGGACGACGACTCCGTGGACACTTCCCTCGAACCTTGGATTAACGGTTGGACCAAATATCGATTATGTTTTAGTGAAGACATTCAATCCGTACACACATCTCCCAATTAATGTAATTCTTGCCAAACCGTTATTGAATAAATATTTCAAACCGGAAGGAGAAAATGGCGATTTTGAAAACTATAGCGCAGAACAAAAACTTCTTCCGTGGAAAATTTTGACCCAGTTCAAAGGAAAAGATCTGGAAGGGCTGAAATATGAACAATTGCTTCCTTATGAAGCCAATTCTTTGGATGCGATACGAGCAGTTACTCCGGATGCGAAACCTTTCCGTTTGTTGCTTGGAGATTTTGTTACAACAGAAGATGGTACCGGTATCGTTCATACTGCTCCTGCTTTTGGTGCGGATGACTTTAGAGTTGGAAAGAAATACAATATCGGTATTCTCACTTTAGTTGACAGGGAAGGAAAATTTGTTGACGGCCTTGGCGAATTTTCGAATCGTTACATCAAGGATTATAAAGACGACAAAAACTATGTTGATGTCAACGTTGATATCTCTGTAAAACTTAAAAAAGAAAACAGGGCGTTCAAGGTTGAAAAATACGAACACAGTTATCCGCATTGCTGGAGAACTGACAAGCCGGTGGTTTATTATCCGCTCGATGCATGGTTCATCAAAACCACGGCATTGAGGGAAAGAATGGTTGAACTGAATAAAACCATCAACTGGAAACCTGAATCAACAGGAGCCGGACGTTTCGGTAATTGGCTGGAAAATATGGTGGACTGGAACCTGAGCCGCAGCCGTTTCTGGGGAACACCTTTGCCCGTTTGGAGAACAGAAGACGGCACTGAAGAAAAATGCATTGGTTCGATTGAAGAATTAAATTCAGAGATTAGAAAAGCAAGTGAAGTTTTGGGCGGTGATGTAAACAAGCATTACCTGCATGATGGAATTCTGGATTTACATAAACCCTATGTTGATGAAGTAATTCTGGTTTCAGATTCCGGTAAACCTATGCGCCGCGAACCGGATTTGATTGATGTTTGGTTTGACAGTGGTGCCATGCCTTATGCCCAATGGCACTTCCCGTTTGAAAACAAAGAAAAATTTCAGCAAAATTTCCCCGCTGATTTCATTGCCGAAGGTGTTGACCAAACCCGCGGCTGGTTTTATACACTTCATGCTTTGGCTGTAATGTTGTTTGATTCGGTTGCCTACAAAACCTGTGTGTCCAATGGCTTGGTGCTGGATAAAAACGGCAACAAAATGAGCAAGCGTTTGGGTAATGCTGTTGACCCCTTTGAAACCATCCAAAAATTTGGCGCCGATGCTACAAGGTGGTACATGATCACCAATGCCTCTCCATGGGATAATTTAAAATTTGATATTGAAGGTGTAAAAGAAGTGCAACGAAAATTCTTCGGAACGCTTTACAATACCTATCAATTTTTTGCCTTGTATGCAAACGTGGATGGCTTTGCTTTTAAAGAAGAATACATCCCTGTTGAGCAAAGACCTGAAATAGACAAATGGATTTTGTCTTCTTTGCAAACACTTGTCAAAAATGCCAGGGCTGCCCTTGATGACTATGAGCCTACGCAGGCAGGAAGGCTAATTGAAGATTTTGTTGATGAGCACTTAAGCAACTGGTATGTTCGTCTTTGTCGCCGCCGTTTTTGGAAAGGAGAGTATGAACAGGATAAGATTGTTGCCTATCAGACTTTGTATGAATGTTTGGAAACAGTAGTTCGATTAATGGCGCCAATCTCACCTTTCTTTAGCGATGAGATTTTTGTTAACCTGAACACTGTGACCGGTAACCATAAAGAAGCCTCTGTTCATCACGTTCTTTATCCAAATGCAAAAGAAGAATTGATTGATACAGCACTTGAAGAAAGAATGCAGTTAGCCCAGGATGCTTCATCCCTTGTTCTTTCTTTACGTAAAAAAGCAAACATTAAAGTTCGCCAGCCTCTGCAAAAAGTGTTGATCCCTGTTTTGAATCCGGGCATGGAACAACAATTGCAAAAAGTAGAAGACCTCATCAAGGCAGAAGTGAATGTGAAGGAAATGGAATACCTGACCGAAACGGAAGGCTTCATTAAAAAGAAGATCAAGCCAAATTTTCAGGCTTTGGGAAAGAGGCTTGGGCCAAGAATGAAAGCGATCAGCCAGGCAATCTCAAATTTTTCTCAACATGATATTTCTTTATTTGAAAAAGATGGCAGATATTCAATCCCCATTGACGATGAGTCTGTTGAACTAAGCCTAAGTGACGTTGAAATTAGCAGTGAGGATATACCAGGCTGGACAGTAGCAAACAAAGGACAGCTTACCGTTGCATTAGATATTAATGTAACGCCTGAACTGGTTCAGGAGGGGGATGCCCGTGAATTTGTCAACCGCATCCAAAAAATCAGGAAGGAAAGTGGTTTTGATGTTACTGACAGAATTGAGGTGAAAGTAGCTGCCAATAACGGTATGAGTCAATCTTTAGCTAAGTTTAATGATTATATTTGCGCGGAAATTCTGGCAGATAAGCTGGAGTTGACGTCACAAATTGATGAGGGCACTGAAATTGAGGTTAATGATAACCCATTGAAGGTCATCGTCTCAAAAAAGGGCTAACAATTGTAT
>JAGIAB010000336.1 GCA_017745135.1 Flavisolibacter sp. | reverse complement strand
GTACCGGGATCTGTGTTGATTGCGCAAGAGCCATCGGCAAAACTGTTTTCAGCAGAGGCAACCAGTAATGTGTGGATGATTGCCCGATTACAACCAGGTCTGCACCGATCTCTTTTGCCTTCTTCTTAATGGAATGCTGAACCGATGTGCTTTCTTCCACTGATACCTGTACTGTTATATGAGGATACTCTTCTTCAATAGTTTGCTTCCATTCCTTAAGCTTCTTTTCCGGATCCTGATGCATTTCCTTTTTTAAAGAATATACATTGCGCTTCACGTGAAGCAAATGAACAAATGCTTCTTCACGATCAATCAACTCCAATGTTTTGTTAATAGCCACTTCCGTGTTACGTGTGAAATCAACAGGTACCAGTATGTTTTTGAATGACTGCAACATCCGCAGGATTTATACGAACTTAGTTTACTGGTATTAGGTGGTTATTAATTGAGCATTAGAATTATATTAGAATAGTATTTATAACGTATGCTTGCAACTATTCCTTTTGAAGTTTGTTAATTTGCTGCTATGGATGAACGTAAGATTTTACTGGTGGAAGATGAGCAAAAAATTGCCGATGCACTTAAGATGGGTTTGACGGAAGATGGTTACTATGTGGAAGCAGCCTATGACGGAACTATTGGCTGGAAATTGTTTCAGCAAAACAAATATGACCTGGTTATTCTCGATATCAACCTTCCGGGTATTAATGGTTATGATCTTTGCAAGAGAATGAGGAATAAAGACGCCAATGTGCCGGTGATTATGTTAACGGCCCTGAATTCTTTGAATGATAAGATAGAAGGCTACGATTCCGGTGCCGACGATTACATCATCAAGCCCTTTGAATTTAAGGAGCTGTTGATGAAGATAAGAGTGCTGTTAAAACGTACTTCGCATCAAAACATTCCCGTGGGCACTGTTTTAAAAGCAGGAGACCTGGAAATGAACCTCGATAGCAAAGAAGTGAAAAGAGGCGACACCATTATTAATTTAACAGCTAAGGAGTTTCAATTGCTCGAATACCTGATGAAGAATAAAAACCGTGTAGTGTCCCGCAGCGATATTGCCATCAATGTATGGGACATCGATTTTGATACCAATACCAATGTGATTGATGTGTATATTAATTATGTGCGCAATAAAGTAGATAAAAAATTCGATCGTAAGTTGATCCATACACAAGTAGGGATGGGGTATATTTTAAAAGATAATCCGTAGGTGGGAGGCAGGAGGTCAGAAGTCGGAAGTCTGAAGTTGGAGATAGGAAGTGTGAATTACCTTGAAACCTGAAACTTGTAACCTGTAACTTGTAAGCCGTATCTTGCATTGCACCTGTAAAAGCAGTTCTAATTCATGCCTGTTCGTGTCCGAATTACATTGATCTTTTCTCTTCTTGTTTTTATTATCCTGAGCCTGGTGTGTTCCGGCATTTATTATTTCTCGTATCAGGCCAGGATCAACAATATCAAAACCCGCTTAACCAACCGTGCTATTACTACAGCAAGATTGTTAAGCCAACGGGAAATTTTTGACAGGAGCCTGATCCAGCGCATTGATTCGGCCACTACACTTTCCTTTAAAAACAAAATCGTTCAGGCAGTTAATTACCGGGACAGGATTGTTTATCATTATAGCGATGTGCCGGGTGATACGATAGCAGCAGATAAAGAAATCCTCGATAATGCAAGAGTGAAAGGAAGCGTTTATTTCTCCGTAAGAGAAAGAGATGCCGTTGCTTACCATCATGCCGATAATACTTCCCGGCTTGTCATTCTTGTTGCCGGAGAAGATGTGGAAGGAAAACAAAGTCTTCAAAATCTATTACAAATACTTCTTGTTAGTTTTCTCGTCGGAAATATTTTTGTTCTGATCAGTGGATTTTTCTTCTCAAAGGGATTGTTATTGCCAATTAAAAACATATCGCACGAAGTAGCTGAGATATCTGCTCAAAATCTCACCCGGCGCATCGAAACCGGAAAAACAAGGGATGAATGGTACCAGCTTTCCGTTACACTCAACGAATTACTTAACCGCTTGCAGGAAAGTTTTGATATGCAGCGAAGGTTCATCTCCAATGCTTCACACGAATTATCGACGCCGCTGACTGCTATTTTAAGCCAGTTGGAGGTGAGCCTGCAAAGAGAAAGGACTGCAGAAGAATACAAAACGGTTTTGCAATCTATTTACCAGGATGTACAGCACCTGACCAAACTTACTCAAACTTTACTGGAGTTTGCCAAAGCATCAGGCAATCCCGGGGGACTGGAGATTGATTTGGTAAGAGTGGATGAAATCATTTTAAGTCTGCCGGCAGAAGTCTCTAAGATCAATGCATCTTACAGCGTAAAAATTGAGTTTGAAAACCTGCCTGAAGAAGAAGAAAACCTTCTTGTTTTTGGCAATGAGCCCTTGCTTTTTACTGCCATCAATAATATTGTGATCAACGCCTGTAAATATTCCGATGACCATGAGGCAAAGATCCGGTTGGAAGTGATCAACAACACCATTTCCATTTATATCAGGGACAGGGGTAAGGGAATTCAAACTTCGGAGCTTGATAAAATTTTTCAGCCTTTTTACCGGACGGAAGAAAGCAGGAGCGAGACAGGATTTGGTTTGGGCCTTTCCCTTGCCCATCGCATCATTAAAATTCATAAAGGAACTATTGAAGTGACCTCCGGGCCGGGAGAAGGAACTGTTTTTCACATACAACTCCCATCTGCAAAATCATTGGAAGTGGTGGCCAGATTCTAATGTTTTTCTAATGATATCTTAAGGCGGCTCTCACCTCGTTTCTGCAATTTGCAGTAGATGAAAAAAGATGCAGAGAAATTGAGAGCAGCTCTCTTTTTGTTTGCGGTGGGTGTTATCTTTCTTACCGCCACATCTGGCTATTTGTACCGGCAGAACAAAAATTATCAATACCAAAATCAAAGGTTAATCATTCTCAATGATTCAATTCTATCTGAAAACATAGAATTGAAAAATACGCTGCAGCAAAAAAAGCCAACGGTATTTAAGGCCGTACCCGAAAATTTCAAAAAGAAGGAAAATAGATGAGTGTTTATAAAATTAGCAATGTACTGGTCCCCGTCGATCTCAGCGAAAGTTCGTTAAACGCACTGGATACGGCCGTGAGCATTGCAAAAAAACATAAGGCTGCATTGCAGGTATTGCATGTGGATGAAAATAGTTTTCAAACCATTGAAGATGTGGGCACGCCTTATTTTTCAAATTCAGTCAACCCGGTGGATGTTATTAATGCCCTGGTAGGTGCCATACAGCACACGCATGGTATTAAGCCTGCCGTATTTATGGAGGAAGGCAATGTTGCCGAGACCATTATTAAAACTGCATTTCTTCAGCATACCGATCTTATTGTGATGGGCTCTCATGGAGCTTCTGGTTACAGGGATGGTTTTATTGGAAACAATACTTACGCTGTGATCAAGCATTCGTCCTGTCCCGTTTTATCCGTTCCGCAGAAAAGAAAATTGAGTGGGTTTAAAAAAATATTGTTTCCAATAAGACCTGTGGCAGGCGCCCTTATGCCATACGAAGTGGTTAGTCCTTTTACGCATCCAAGTACATTAATGGAAGTGATGGGAATTAATTATCGTATGATCATTGATATTGCGGATTCGGTTTTAGAAACGATAGTGAGCGAAATAAAAGAGCAATTGAAAAAGGATGGAGTAATTGCAAGGCCTCTTTGGAGTGGTGGACATAGTATTGCCGATGAAATCGTGAATTATGCCAATAAAACCAACCCTGATCTTGTTGTTGTTACTTCTGCTTTGGATGTAACCAGTAAACCCAGGTATATTGGCCCGCATGCACAAAAAATCATCCATTGTTCAAAAGCAGCGGTACTCAGCATAAAAAAACTGAGTGTTCCTTCATTGGTGTAGCTTTGCCTGTATAATAATC
>JAGIAB010000335.1 GCA_017745135.1 Flavisolibacter sp. | reverse complement strand
GGCCCAGCTTCAATGATCTGACCATTAGCTGGAAATTAATGGCCGGGATCATATGCCTGATGTATACACCATAGAATATTAAGAGAAGGACCAACTCAACGCAAGCGGTTGCCGCAAAGCGTACAGTAACGGAGTCGAATGCTTTTGTGAGGACTAAGATGAGAATGCTGATGCCGTTGACACAGATAACTCTAAGCAGGTTGTATGTGCTGATGGTACGAATTTTTTCAGCCGTATACAGGAAGTTCGTGAGCATGTAGGAGAAAAGTGAAGTAACAGTAACCAGCAGTATCCATAACCGGTAACGGTCGTAGTCTATCGGATTCCTGAACAGAAAGCCTATTGCTGCATAATCCAGCCGAAAGGCATAGATGGGTAGGATAATGACGGATAGCCCCGCCAGCAGCAGGACGTTTATATTAAAGAGTAATTTTTTCTTCTCTTCGATATCTGTGAAGTCGTGGTAAAGTTTGCTTTGAGATATAAAGAGTCCTAAGTTAAGGATGGTGGCAAAGGAATAGGCTATGGACAGCAGGTAATTGAATACGCCATATTCTTCCTGGGTCATCAAGCGCAGGTACAATGGAAGCAGAATAAATGCTGAAGCCTTAACGAGGATGTCGAGTGAGAGTACAGCTAATAGCCGCTTTAAAAGGACGTTATCCTTTAAAGCTTTGAGTTTAGCAGTGAAAGTCTTTTTGTTTGACATTTCTAAAGAATAGCAACAGCTGTATTAAGCGTATGTCAGGCTAAAATTCCTGAGCTTAGTGAAATAATCGATCTCGTTCTTTCTTGCCGTTTCGAATAGCGCCTTGTCTTTTTTCGCAAAAGCACATATGTCGGCATAAAGAAACCCTTCCCTTCCCGAATAATAGTTGACAAGGTCAACAATCTTTGTTGTATCTGTTGAAAGATCTATCGAAACCAGGTAATCTCCAATGTTTTGATAGATTAACAAGTATTCGTAGCCGCACTCTTTTAGTAGTTCAAAAACCTGGAAGGGGTCTTCCCGTTGTTTTAAAATGAAGAATGGGTCATATTCAAAGAAAATAACGGGTTGCTGAGCTGCGAGGAACTTTTTGGCGCCTTTAAGGATAATGGTGTCATAACCATCGGTATCTATTTTCAGGAACTTTGAGGTCTGAAATGTTGAAAATTCTGCAAGGATGTTTTCCAGTGATCTGAATGTTACTGGCTTTCCGGTTTCTTCAAGGGATGCTGTGCCCTTGTCTCTTACCAGTGTTTTGGTGCTTTGTTCGTCATTCTCTCCAATCAGGGTGAGGCAACGGTGTACCTCGCTATATTGTGTGGTATTCTGTTCTAATAGTTTAAAGTATTGGGGATCTCCATCGATGCATAGTATGGGCAAATTCTTATAGTTGTTGATCAACGCCGCGGTATCTCCTATGTTGGCTCCGATATCGATGGCTTTTGTATCCGGATAGTATTGATGCGTGTACTGAACCAGTCTTGTTACATTGAATCCAAACTGGGGCAGTTTTTTTAGGATATTTTTTAAAGGGTGGGATAGTGGTGCTTTGATCTTCTGATTTCCTATCTGGACAAGTACCAGCGGATTGTAGAACAGTGTAATGAATTTGATGAACTTGTTTTTTAGTATTTCCAGCATAAGTCTTATTATAAGAAATGAGAATTGTAGGGTTTAAAATTGAACTAAAAAGTTTAATAGTTCTGCGATATTGGTCTTCGGGTTTCTTTGCATCAATTTCCGGATCACGAATTTCCTGTCGGCACGTGGGTTTAGCTTGCGGTCTATTTTAGCGATTGCCTTGAATAAAAAGGTCGTATAGAATTTTTCATCTTCTATCTGGTAGGCTACAATCTTTTTTATCATCCACTTAGGGAAGCGAAAATATTTTAGTAACAGATATAGCTGGGCGAATCCTGTGAATGTATTTTGATAATGTACAAAAGGGACGGACTTCCCGGCAATAGCAATCTGGTCATTTTTTTTGAAGCGGAACAGGTCGTTGCCAACACCTTGTTCTTCATGCCAGTATTTAATGGCTAAAGCGTTCTGTACAAAGTAGAAGGCCGAGTTATATACTATGGTCCTGTCGTGCTGGATGATCTTTTTTGATGATACCAGGTATTCAAGCAGGTCCTGATCGCTGCCTATCGGATTTCTATAAAAGGAAAGGTTTACTAAATGGGCATCATTTTCCCTGCATTGGTTTTTTTCTTTCCATGCCTGTGCTGAATAGCCAATGATATCTTTATTCAGGCTTTTCAGATTTTGCTCATACATGTCGAACCAGGCTGGGTCCGATACGGATACAAGAACAGGGCAGCCTTGCAACATGAAGGTTTTGCCTGCCGTGTCGTTTGCAAGATCGTCAAGCGAGGTATGCATAACCACATCGCTGTCCAGGTGCCAAAACTGTCTGTAAGAGTCGGTGGATGTAATATGGATCTGTTTGAATGCGATCCAGCGGAGCAGGCAATTTCTTTCATACTGGCTATATTGGGTATTGATCGTTTCATAAGCGGAGATGATCTCCCTGAATTGCCTTGAATAGTCGATTATGGTAAAGCCATATGCTTGTAGCAGGGATAAGTATTGTTGGGAAAGGAGCTCTATTCCTTCCAGTATTACAACGCGGAATTCGGTACTGCTCTTGTACCTTTTAAGGCTCTCGCCTAAAAGTTCAAGAGGTATTTTCTTTCTAAAATTCTCTTCATTATCTATGCACCACGCAGCAGTGTAGAACATTATTAAAAGTTTAAACCTGTATTTTCTACTGATTCTATGTTGATGATCTTTGGCAGCTGTTGGTCAATCGTTTTTATCAATTTATCGGGTTGAATCGTTCGCAATAGGTCGGGAGGAATGTTTTGTAAAGCTGCAAATGAGCGGTCGTTGATGAGCTCATCTACCGTGTCGGGATAAACCGGGTAAAAATGAGGGGCAATGTCTTTGGGGTATGGAGAAAATCTTCCATAATGTAACCCACTGAACAATGCAAAGACGGGACAGCCTACAGCAGCTGCTAAATGTACAGCCCCGGTATCCACGCTGACCAGGCAGGTAGCTTTTTTTAAAACCGCAAGGAATTCGGGTAAGGTTGTTTTGCCCGTCAGATCGATAATATCACTGCCGTACTGCTGGATGAACTCCTGGTTGTCCGATCGATCGGCGGGACCACCACAAACCACAGGTTCAAGGTTGTATCTTAGTCTAATATGCTTTGCCACTGCTGAAAAATGCTGTGGAGGCCATTTTTTGGTTTTTAAGCCAGAGCCGGGAAAGATGATAAAGTATGACCCTGGTAATGAATACTTGTCGATGTTTTCTGCAGGGTTGATCTTTATATCTGCCGGGACAGGTTGTAGTGTTATCTGTTCAACGAAAGTTGCATTACGAATGGCGTCAAAAAGCATATCGTTATTTTGATCTATCACCCTGGTATAGTTATAGGCGGGTGTGAGTGCTTTTTCGGCTTTTGACCAGTAGACCGGCGTTTTTGACATCGTAACTGTTTCTGAAGCTGTAGTAACAGCGGCCATTACATCGTCAACCCTGAAACTTCTTGAGTATACGAGATTGACTACATCCGAGTAACCTGCCTGTCTAAGTTGTTTAAGCATCCTGAACCGGTAACTGAAATTTGTCCTGAACTTTTTTTTATTTAGCCAGATAATATTGTCAGCTATTGATGCATCGTATTTTTCGTAGAGCTGTTTGAAAATGGAATTGCCTATGACTGTTAGCTGGTGATCTTTAAATGCTGCCGGGTTTTTAAAATAAGGCAATACGTTTCTGGCCAAAATGTAATCTCCAATTTCATCAGTTTTTATGATCAGAAGATTTTTGGGTTTGGCGGTTGCAGGTACAAGTTTTACCAGATTATAAATCAGACGATACAAAACCAATGCTACAATGTCTTTCAATGTATTTTCTTTTTTAGCAGTACAAACTTATTGATAGGTCTG
>JAGIAB010000334.1:576-3956 GCA_017745135.1 Flavisolibacter sp. | reverse complement strand
GTGTATGGGTTTGGGAAAAAGATTGACCTGCAATAAAAAGAAGTGCTACGATACAAACTAAATGTCTCATAAATTTTTTGGTACTCTTTCAAATGAAAAGTAAGATCACTTGCGATCAGGATTTTGAAATTGGTTGGTGTCAACAGGGTGTTAGCGGAGAGTCATAGAATACCCAGTTAGTTTCAGTACAAATCTAAGGTATACTTCTGTACGCAGAGTACAAAATTTCCTGTTAGGTAATTCATCAGTCAATTGGCTGAAAATTAACTCGTGGTAATATTTCATTTTTGATTCCTGCCCTATTTTTAAGACTTTCGCATTGATTTAAATAAAAACCCTAAAACAACAGCAATTATGTGTGGAATTGTTGGCTACATTGGTCCCAGGCAAGCTTATCCTATAATTATTACCGGTTTAAAAAGACAGGAATACCGTGGCTACGACAGCACCGGCATTGCCCTGATCAATCCGACTTTAAAAGTTTATAAAAA
Organism: Flavisolibacter sp.; assembly: GCA_017745135.1. Classification (GTDB taxonomy): domain Bacteria; phylum Bacteroidota; class Bacteroidia; order Chitinophagales; family Chitinophagaceae; genus Flavisolibacter. Next base: position 3,465 of record JAGIAB010000334.1, on the reverse strand, counting down.
GAAAGGAAAGGTTGCCGAACTCGAGTCTGCAATTTTAGGCGAAGATGTGAAAGGCAACATTGGCATCGGACATACCCGCTGGGCTACACACGGAGAACCCAGCGACCGCAATGCACATCCTCACGTTAGTGCCAGCGGAAAATTAGCCATCATTCACAATGGCATTATTGAAAACTATGCGCAGTTAAAAACAGAACTTCTTAAGAAAGGTTACCAATTCAACAGCGATACCGACACGGAAGTATTGTTGAATTTCATTGAAGAAATTAAAAACAATACCAATTGCAGCCTGGAAGAAGCAGTCCGTATTGCATTAAAAAGGGTTTCAGGAGCGTATGTGATTCTTCTTCTTGACCAGGACCATCCCGACACGATTGTTGCCGCACGAAAAGGAAGTCCGTTGGTGATTGGTATTGGAAAAGGAGAACATTTCTTAGGTTCTGATGCTACTCCCATGCTTGAATACACAAAGGAAGTGGTTTACGTAAACGATTATGAAGTTGCCATCATTAAAGCCGATGAACTGATCTTAAAAAATCTCGGTAACGAAAGGCAAACGCCTTACATTACCAAGCTGGATATGGAATTAGCAGCCATTGAAAAAGGCGGTTACGACCATTTTATGCTGAAAGAAATTTTTGAACAGCCTCAAACCATTTACGATTGTCTGCGTGGACGCCTGGATGCAGAAGCCGGAACCATCACTATGAGTGGCATTCAGAAATATGCCGATCAAATAAAAAATGCCAACCGCATTGTAATGGTCGCCTGCGGAACAAGCTGGCACGCCGGGTTGGTTGCTGAATATATTTTCGAAGAGCTTACCCGCATCAGTGTTGAAGTGGAATATGCTTCTGAATTCCGTTACCGCAATCCTGTTATCAATAAAGGCGATGTCATTATTGCTATTTCGCAGAGTGGTGAAACAGCAGATACCCTTGTTGCTATTGAGAATGCAAAAGCAAAAGGAGCCATCATTCTTGGAGTGGTAAATGTTGTTGGATCTTCCATTGCAAGAGTTTCGGATGCCGGTGCCTATACGCATGCCGGCCCTGAAATTGGAGTGGCTTCTACTAAGGCCTTTACGGCTCAACTGGCAGTACTTACCATGATTGCATTGAAGATAGGTTATGAAAAAGGAACCATTGACCGTGACCGCTATCTTCGTTTGTTGCAGGAACTGGATGCAGTTCCGGGCAAAGTTGCCGAAGTATTGCAATCGCATGAAAGGATCAAAGAGATCGCTGAAAAATATAAAGATGCCAAAGATTGTTTGTACCTGGGACGTGGATACAATTTCCCTGTTGCACTCGAAGGCGCTTTAAAGCTCAAAGAAATTTCTTACATACATGCCGAAGGTTATCCTGCTGCCGAAATGAAACACGGTCCTATAGCTTTGGTTGAAGAAACACTCCCGGTGATATTTGTCGCCACCAAAGACTCTTACCATGAGAAAGTAGTGAGCAATATGCAGGAGATCAAGGCCCGGAAAGGAAAGATCATTGCCGTGATCAACGAAAGTGACCAACTGAGTCCAACACTGGCCAATGATGTGATCCTTGTTCCCGAAGCCGATGAAATTATTGCGCCGATGATCAGTGTAATACCAATGCAGTTGTTAGCTTATTACATTGGCGTGGCAAAAGGATATGATGTAGATAAGCCACGTAATTTGGCCAAGTCGGTAACGGTGGAGTGAGGAGAGGTGAATGGGAGAATGTGAGTTGTTGAAGGCGAAGACAAGAGATAAGGAAAGAATGAATTCAGTATTTGTTAGCGTTTGGTTTTGAATTAAAGCTGAATGATTTTGTACTTGGCTCCATATACTACTACTATATGGCTTCAGTTGTGTCACTCCTTTGTACGTTCTGTAATTCTTATCATCATTGTGGAAGTTGCTTTTTGTAATTGTAGTTCTCTCATTCGTCACTCTGGAACTGAAGCCAATGCCTGCATATAATTGAAAGTAAGAACGTCGTACCCCACTTGCACAAAACCACCTTTTGGCTGTAGCCGTTTCCCATTAACGGATTTTACCGCTCAATATTTGGAGTAGCTGCTTTGCATTGTCATTGTCTTTGTTAAGTTGCAAGGCTTTCTTACAATTTGCCAATGATTTGTCATACTGCTGAATAGCATATTGCGAAGCTGCTATCCCATAAATTATTCTGTCGTCGTTTGGCTTAAGTTTGTCTGCTTGTTGGTAGTATTCAATTGATTTTTGAAATTGTCCGTTGTCGTAACAAGTTGCTCCAAGATTGAAAAAAGCACTCAAATAATTAGGATTGTATTTTGTCGCTTGCACCAAGTAATCTATTCCTTGTTGTACTTTGTTTTCATTTACCAACGTGTTACCAAGTTTGTACGCAGATGTGTCTGGCTTTATCTTTTGTTTTAAACATTCTCTGAATACAAGTTCGGCTTTGTCGTTTATTTCAAGGTCGTACAGCTCTATCCCTAAGTTAAAAAGATCATTACCTTTTTTCTGCGCCATGAATTTTGAGAAGCTTTCATTCGAAACCAAAGGTTGTGTCGGGTCTTCATTGCCAATGTCAAAACCGTCAAAAGAAGAAACGTTATGTTTTGCTGCTAACACTCGCAAGTTTTGTTCCCGCTCTCGCAAACTTTGTCTTGTATGTTTTTCCACCTTCTCAACATGGAGCATATATTCGCCGTTTTCTTTCTTGTCAAGTTCAACAAACAGGTAGGATTGGGCAACCAAATCGTTTTTTAGTTTTTCCAATTTTGATTTGTCCTTGTCAAAAAAGAAATATCCGTACAAGAGATTTTGCTTTGTATCCACACCTTGCACTTCCATCCTGTCAAAAATGGAATTGATTTGTTCCAAGTTGCCAATCACACCCCCAGGTGACACAGAACACAAACAAC
>JAGIAB010000334.1:0-566 GCA_017745135.1 Flavisolibacter sp. | reverse complement strand
TCCAAGTTGTTTGTGTTCTGTGTCACCTGGGGGTGTGATTGGCAACTTGGAAAAAGAATCAAGACCAAAATAAGCGCTAGTGTTATAATTTTCATTTACTTTTTATAAACGCTGCATCTATACGGTAAAAGCCAACACTAAGGTATGTGCAATTTCACCCAACTGCAAAATTCCCAAATCATTGTTTTCCAAAAGTCCATGCCGCAATTTTTATTGCGTATTGCCGCAACCATTACAGGAAGTTTTGAATAAGCGATGACGCCTGCACAATGGTGAATAAAGTTCTGAACGATGCAGTGAGTGACACAACAGAAGCTGACAGTAGTAATGCGGCTGGCTACATAATTATCAGTTACCACTAAACATGCCTCTATATTACTTTCTACGGTTTATTCCAGGTCCGTTGTCCACATTATTTCTTAACCCAGCCTCTCAAACCCAGCTCTTGCTTTCCCGTTTCGCTCCCCTAATTTTGGCGCATGAATGAGATCATCAAAAAGCCTCTCTCTTCCATCGGGTATCAATTCATCGGTAAAGAATTTTTGCCTGAAGGAAATGACGAATAC
>JAGIAB010000333.1 GCA_017745135.1 Flavisolibacter sp. | reverse complement strand
CTGCAATACGGCTCTTTCTGCAAAAGGATTTGGTGCTCTTTCAGCGACGATGCTATAACTGCTCAGCGCATTGTTCCAGTCTTTTCTTGCATTATAAATTTCTGCACGATAGTAATTCGCATCAATAGAACGTTCCCCGTTGGGGAATTGCTGTAAATAAGAATTAAATGAATTCAGGGCAGCGTCCGTTTTTCCATTTTCATATTGAATTTGCGCAGCCGCATACATCAAGGAATCCTGGGTATTTTCCGTTAACGGTTTGCCTGCCTGTCTTGCCACATCAGCAAATTCGCCCGGACGGTTTTGCTGCAAATAAATTGCTCTTAAATTATCCAGTGCATCATCCGCCTCCGGAGAGTTTGGATATTGATTCAGTAATTGTTTATAAGTAGTGACGGCATTGTCGTTATTATTCAAATTATAATAAGCAATACCAAGTTTCAAAAGAGCTTGCGGCTTCATGCTACTGTTACCCGTTGCATTTACAACATTATTCAAAGAAGGAATGGCTTCCCTGAAACGTTCCTGCGCCAGATAGGTGTTTGCAATTTCCATGTTGGCATCAGCTACCAGGCTGGATTGAGGAAATTTCCTCATCATCGTATTCATTAAGCTGATTTTCTCTGCAGGATTATTAATTCCGGCGATCATCGCTTTTTGAAAGGTTGCATAATCTTCAGCAGACCATGACATACGGATCACATTATCATACATCGATCTTGCCCTTGTATAATCCTTGTTCATAAAATATACATCGGCGGTACGAACGTAAGCATCCTGTGTTAATGCATCCGAACTCAAGGAAACGTTCGTCGCCAGGGGTTCGAAATAAGTTCTGGCAACAGGATAATTTTCTTTGCGGTAATACGTATAGCCAAGATTATATCGGACATTTCTTTCATTGGCTTCACCGGATGCGGGTGCACCGGCATTCAAATAGGCATGATAGTATTTAGTGGCATCATCAATCCTGTTGGCACGGTATGCCAATTCACCTTTCCAGAAATTTGTCAGGGCTAAAACAGAAGCATTGTTCGGGTCTTTTAACACCCTATCAAGCATGGCATCTGCTTCAGCCAGCCTTCCATCACTAATCAACTCTGTAGCACGACCGTATAAAATGCGGGGCAATATCCGTCTTACAGTTGGAGATGGCGACTGAATTCCTTCCAGCAACGTCAATGCATCTTTATAATTATTGGTATTGGCTAAGGCGCCCACTAATAACTCAACTGCTTCATCGCGATATTGCGAGTTCGGATAATCGGTTAAAAACGTTTTTAAACTTTTCAACGCTTCATCCTGGTAACCTAATTCGTAGGAAAGCTTAGCGTAGTTGAACCGTGCAATTTCTCTTTGTGTTGGATTACTGCTGTTGGAGGCAGCAAATAGGAATGCGTTTCTTGCATTTGGTTTTTGATTTGTTTTTAAATAAGAATCGCCGAGCAAATACATGGCATGCTGGCTTAACGAATCTTCCTTACCGCTTAATTGCTTGAAACCTTCTATAGCCTGGTTGTAATCAGCATGTTGATAGTATGCATAAGACAACTCGTACAGGTCTTCTCTTCTTACTTTTTTGGAGCGGTTTACATAATCGCCCAGGTAAGTTGCCGCTTTTGCATAGTCCTTCTTTTCAAAATAAGCATGACCAAGCAATTGCTTTAACTCAAGATCATAGTATTGCGATTTGCCCTGTTTGATTTTATCCTCGGCATATTTTAAGGCTTCATCTTTTCTTCCCTGCACATAATAAATCTGTGCGATGTAATAAGGAACAATGGCTTCATAGTTCGGTTCGTTCTCTACCACTCTGAAACTTTCCAATGCCTGTCCATAATTACGGTCGCGAAACGCAATGAACCCGTAATAGTAATTCGCATCAATGTAGTTAGGATCGTCTTTCATTTGACGAATAGCATCTAACAAAGGTTTTGCATTGGCAAACTGCTGAAGTGTAAAATAAGAATACCCCTGGTGAAACTTCATATCCGCTATCTCACGGTTGCTCAGGTTTGCAATATTGGCTTGCTCGTACAAACCTACCGCATCGGAAAAACGTTGCTGGCGAAAATAAAATTCAGCCAGTTGAAAACTCATCATTTGCACCCTTGCTGTGTTCTTGGTAACAGTGATGTAATCCAATGCTTCCTGCTCCGCTCGTTCTTCGTTTTGCATTAAGGCACTGGCAATGGTGTAATAAGTAATCTCCTGTGCAACAACCGGAGTATTTACTTTATCAATTTCCTTAAGCGATTGCTGCAACTCTTTAAAAATCGGGTAAGCCAGGTTGTATTGTCCTTTCTGGTAGTACTCTTTTGCTTCATTAAACTTTTCCTGGGGATCGCTATAGAAATACGTTTTTTGAGCAAAGGAAAAAGAAGTGATTGCAGAAAGCAAAAGCGGCAAATAAAGTTTCTTCATAAGATGTCCATTAACCGTTTGGGTGCATAACGCTGTAAAGATTCGAATTATTTTAAGCTCAGCCAAGTTCATTCCAAAGAACGTCATAAAATTAAAAACGAAGAGAACGTTTAACAAAAAAGAAGCAAATGGTGAAATGAGTAATAAGTCCGTGCTATGTGGAACATCTTCAGACTTCCGAGCGGCCTTAGACTTTGAAACACTCCCATTACTGATTACTCATTATTGATTATTGATGACTCATCATTACTCATTAAATTGCGTCCCAATTCAATTTATCCGTATGAAAAAATTATTCAGTACAAGAGTGTCTGAAAACGCATTGGCCTTTGCTTTATTGCTTTTACGAGTGGGGGTTGGCTCGTTAATGTTAGTTCAACATGGATTTGATAAACTAACCCACTTTGCACAAAAAGCGCCAAGATTTGCCGATCCTTTCCATATTGGTTCCACTACCTCTCTATCGCTGGTCATTTTTGCGGAATTCTTTTGTGCGGCATTTGTCATCATTGGATTGTTTACCAGACTGGCTTGCATTCCCCTGGTCATTGCCATGTCAGTTGCTTTGTTTTCTGCACATAAAGGCGATTTTTTTGGCAGAGGAGAAGCCGCAGGGCTGTTTATGATTGTGTTTCTCGCATTGCTCTTCACCGGACCAGGAAAAATAAGTTTGGACCGGTTGATTGCGAAGTAATAAGTAATCAAAAAAAAATGCCTGGTTTAAGCGCCAGGCATTTCAATTTCATTTTATAAGTTAACGTCCGCCACCGCGGCTGCTACTGCTACTTCCGCTACTACGTCCACCACCATGTGATGCTTCTCCGCCTTTCTTAGAAACTTCCTCTCTTGTTTGTTTACTTGCTGACGCCAACCCTTTTTGTGATTTACCACCACTGTTGCTGCGGCCACCACCCTGGCTACCGCTTTTTGAACCTCTAGGCATAATTGTGATTTTTGGGTTAAGAAAATTTGTATGAGTTGTTTCTCAAATTATTGTGCCAGTGTTACACAGCCGTTTGCCATTGCTGGTTTTGTTCCCTGTATTTTTTTTGATGTTGAAGAATACATTCCGTTACCTTTTTGATATTTTCAGTCAGAACAACAATTACCGAATCAGGTATGGCATGGCCGATAGCGTAATCTACTGCTTCACATTCAGCTAATGAATAGGTGATCGGGATATCGGGATTGACATTGATAATGCCTTTAGTGATGAGATTCTCCACCTCCTCAATCGTTCTTCCTCTCATATCCTCGTCATGGCGAATGAGAATTTCATCAAAGATCTTTGCAGACTCCTCTCCCAGTGCGATGATGTCCTCATCCCGCCTGTCACCTACGCCGGCAATAATTCCGATTTTAGTTTTCGCATTGAACGATTTGATGAAGGTGCCAACAGCCTTTACTGCATGTGGATTGTGAGCATAATCAACCACGACATTAAAATCACCAAAATCAAACACATTCACACGGCCGGGAGTGGTTTCGTGTGAAGGAACGAAGGTGCGCAACACTTCCCTGATCGTGTTTAACTTAATACGGTTGGTAT
>JAGIAB010000332.1 GCA_017745135.1 Flavisolibacter sp. | reverse complement strand
GGATTGTAACGATTGTCATTTGATATCTTCCTGTACAATTTCCACTTACCATTAATTTCCTCAAAGCCTTCACGAACAGAAGCCGGGATTTCACTCGGACCCAAAAACAAAAACCCACCTGTGTTCAATGAAAATTGCAGTGTTGATAAGACTTTTCTCTGGAGGATCACATTCATATAGATCAACATGTTCCTGCAGGAGATCAAATCATTTTTAATGAAAGGCGGGTCTTTTAAAATATTATGACGGGCAAAAACAATTTGCTTTCGTATCTCCGGATTGACAACAACATTATTTCCCTGCTTTGAAAAATATTTTTTCACATACACCGGGTCCACATCGTGCATGTTATTTGCAGGGTAGCATCCCTTGGAAGCAAACTCGATGGCATCCAGGTCAATATCAGTAGCAAAGATTTTTACCTCTAAATTTTTATCCGATTTCTGAAGAACATCATCAATAACCATCGCCATGGTGTAGGCTTCCTCACCAGTACTGCAGGCTGTAACCCAGATCTTTAAAATATCACCATCTTCTTTTGTGCGGATGATCTCGGGCAACACTTCTTCCTTTAAAATATCGAAAGCAGCCCTGTCCCTGAAAAATTTGGTAACACCAATCAGGAATTCTTTTCCCAGTGTTTTACACTCCTCCGGTGACTTTCGCAAATAATCCAGGTAGTCATTAAATTTTTTATAACCAAGATGGATCATTCTTCGACCAATACGTCGAAGGATGGTTGGCGTTTTGTAGTTGTAAAAATCGTAGTGACAATTTTTGTCTACTAATTTCAATACTTCCGGCAGCAAGTTTTCATCTGGTTGCCCATCTATGGTAACACGTACCGGTCTTTCTTTGATGTAATTAAAAATTTCTTCGGGCATTAATTCAGGTGCAAGAATATAATCCACATATCCCGAAGCTATGGCACTGTTTGGCATGCCGTCAAACTTGGCACTGATCGGGTCCTGCACCAACACCATTCCGCCTGCGTGTTGAATGGCAGCAATTCCTTTGGTACCATCTGTTCCGGTGCCGGATAAAATAACAGCAATGGCTTTGGAGCCCTGGTCTTCTGCAAGAGATTTTAAAAATGTATCAATAGCGGTGTTAGGAGCTTTTTCAAAATTCTTTTCCGTTAACCTCAGTTTCCCTCCTTGTATCGTTAAGAGCTTGTCATTGGGAATGATATACACACAATTTTTTTCAACAAGCATATCCTGTTGTGCTTCTACCACTTTCATGTTGGTATGTTTAGCCACCAGCTCTACCAACAAGCTTTTATAATCAGCAGATAAGTGTTGAATAACTACAAAAGAAAGATGCCCGTTTGAAGGCATGTTATCAAAAAATTCATGGATGGCTTCGAGCCCCCCGGCGGATGCACCAATAGCAATGATAAAATGATCGTTATTGGATAAGGGCTTTTTTTTGGCTTCTATCATTTTATTAGCCTCTACGCAAAAGGTTAAGAATTACTGTTAAGGGTAAAAGTAAAATTAAGGAACTCAGCTAAATGGCAGGCAGTATTTTACAATTATTTTCACCTATGCAGCCTCATCCTGCAAATCCTATCTTTGTTTATATGAGCTCAAAAGAAACGATTGCTGGAAGCGAAATGAAGTCATTAGTCAAAAAAGTTGAGGAACACCTTCAAAAAATTTTTGATGGAGGTGGAAAGAAGGCCATTGCAAAACAAAAAGAGAGGGGCAAACTTACAGCCCGTGAACGGATTGACTATCTGATTGACAAAAAATCTGATTTTATAGAAATAGGCGCCTTTGCGGGATTTGAAATGTATGAAGAACAAGGCGGATGTCCTGCGGGTGGAACAGTGGGCGGCGTTGGCTACGTGAGTGGAAGACAATGTGTGATTGTTGCCAATGATCAAACCGTGAAAGCAGGTGCCTGGTTCCCTATTACAGGAAAGAAAAATTTGCGGTTGCAAGAGATTGCCTTACAAAATAATCTTCCCGTTATTTATCTGGTGGATAGTGCCGGTGTTTTTCTACCTATGCAGGATGAAATTTTTCCGGACAAAGAACATTTTGGAAGGATTTTTTACAACAATGCGCAAATGAGTGCGAAAGGCATTATTCAAATTGCTGCTGTGATGGGTGCCTGCGTTGCAGGTGGAGCTTACCTGCCTATCATGAGTGATGAAACATTAATGGTAGAAGGCGCAGGCTCAATTTTTTTAGCAGGACCATACCTGGTGAAAGCTGCCATTGGAGAAGATATTGACGCCGAAACTTTAGGCGGTGCCGTAACACATACAGAAATATCAGGCATTGCCGATTATAAATTCAAAACAGAAGAAGAATGTTTGGATCAAATCAAAAAGATAATTGACAAAATCGGGGAAAAAGAAAAGGCAGGTTTCGATCGCATCAAAGCAAAAAAGCCTGGCAAGTCAATTGATGATTTGTATTCCATTGTTCCAACCGACAGCACTAAATCTTATGATATGCTGGAAGTGATTGAACGGTTGGTTGATGATTCGGAGTTTGATCAATTCAAAGAAGATTATGGTAAAACAATTATTTGCGGTTACGGTAGAATTGATGGCTGGGCAGTAGGCATTGTTGCCAATCAAAGAAAAATTGTGAAGAATAAAAAAGGCGAAATGCAAATGGGCGGAGTTATTTACAACGACAGTGCGGACAAAGCAGCCCGTTTTATTTTGAACTGCAATCAAAAGAAAATTCCGTTGGTGTTTTTACAGGATGTAACCGGTTTTATGGTGGGCAGTCGCAGCGAACATGCGGGCATCATTAAGGATGGAGCCAAGATGGTGAATGCCGTTGCTAATTCGGTTGTGCCAAAGATCACCATCGTTATTGGAAATTCGTATGGTGCCGGCAACTATGCTATGTGTGGCAAGGCTTATGATCCACGATTTATTTATGCGTGGCCCACGGCAAAAATTGCTGTGATGGGCGGCGACCAGGCGGCAAAAACATTATTGCAAATACAGGTAGCCGGCATGAAGGCAAAAGGTGAAATCATTCCGCCGGAAGAAGAAGAAAGAGTATTGAATGAAATAAAGGATCGTTACGAAAAACAAACCACGCCTTATTACGCTGCGGCAAGATTGTGGGTAGATGCTATCATTGATCCTGTTCAAACGAGGAAATATATTTCGGAGGGGATTGCAGCGGCCAATCATCAAACAGTGATGGGTGATTTGAAAGTGGGTGTATTTCAGGTGTAGCCACGTAGTGGCGGTATGTTAATAGAACAAGAAAATGTTTTTCAAATCATAGCTCCATAGAAGCGACATGTTAATTAACATCAATGCCGAATACCTATTCACAATTGTATGTTCAAATTGTATTTGCCGTAAAAGGAAGGCAGCATTTCATTGAAGAATCTTTTCGCGAAGATTTACAGAAATATATTGGCGGTATCATCACAAACAAACACCAAAGCTATTTGCTATTTATTGTATGTCTGATCACGTTCATGTTTTGGTTAGCATAGCTCCTGATTGCAGAATTTCCGATTTGGTTCGTGATATTAAAGCCAATTCTTCGTCTTTCATCAAACAGAAATTAAACACACATGAATTTCATTGGCAGGAAGGCTATGGTGCTTTCAGTTATTCTAAATCTCAAATAGACAAAGTCGTAAATTATATTCTGGATCAGCCACTACATCATAAGACAAAAACCTTCCGTGACGAATATGTCGAATTCTTAAAACTTTTTGAAATTGATTATAAAGAAGAATACCTTTTTGAATTTTATCAATAACTAACATGCCGCTCCTACGGAGCTTATATTACCTTCACAAATTCATTCATAGCTATTAACTATTAACATATCGTCCCTACGGGACTTTGATTATGAACAACGAAATAATTATATACACAGATGGTGCCTCACGAGGCAATCCCGGGCCCGGCGGCTGGGCCGCGCTGCTGCGCTATGGCCGCATCGAACGCGAGCTGTTCGGCGGCGAGGCGCACACTACCAACAAC
>JAGIAB010000331.1 GCA_017745135.1 Flavisolibacter sp. | reverse complement strand
GTTTAATAAAATGACGACGGGAATTTTTCATATTGACAATAATATTTATTTACCAGAAGACTGTTTGATACTATCTGATGAAAATAGGTACAAATTACGATATACTAAACTATTCCGGCATAGAGCTTTACAATTTGCCAATTAAGCTGAATAGATTTTTGTCAGTCCTCCAACGGCATCCTGTACTGTCCTGAAATCTACCGTATTAATTACAGCTGAAATAAAAAGTTCACTAACTTGGTTCGACAACAATTTTCCCGGTAAAAAAGCCATATGTCAAAATCAAATTCCAGTCGTCGTAAGTTTTTGAAAGCTGCCGCCACACTAACAGGAGTTAGTTTCGCTTCCACTATCCCACAGCACATGTTTGCAGCAGAAGCCTATAGTGAAGAGATCGCACAAGCACCCGAAAAGCAGGTAGATAATCCCCGGATAAAGTTTTCCGTCATCGGCATCAACCATGGTCATATTTACAGCCAGGTGGCTGCCGTGATCCGCGGTGGTGGAGAATTGGTATCACTATATGCCAAAGAGCCCGATCTGATCGCGGCATTTGTGAAGCGATACCCACAGGTAAAACTGGCTACCAGTGAAAAAGAGATACTGGAAGATAGATCCATCCAGCTCATATTGAGCGCAGCAATACCGGTAGAGCGCGCAGGGATTGGTATAAGAGCCATGCAGCATGGCAAAGATTATATGTCCGATAAGCCGGGCATCACTACGTTGAAACAGCTGGAAGAAGTGCGGAAAGTACAAAAACAAACAGGCCGCATATATTCCATCATGTACAGCGAACGCCTCGAAAACAAAGCAACCATTAAGGCAGGAGAGCTGATCAAAGCAGGAGCAATCGGCAACGTAATACAAACCGTCATCCTTGCCCCACACCGTATGAGCGCCGATACCCGCCCGGAATGGTTTTTCGATAAAAAGTATTTTGGCGGCATTATTACAGATATAGGCTCGCACCAATTCGATCAATTCCTTTACTTCACCAACTCCGGCCAGGCCGAAATAATAGCATCACAGGTGGGCAATGTCGCCCATGCAAAATACCCGCAGTTCGAAGACTTCGGCGATATCATGCTGCGTGGCAATGGAGGCACCGGATACATTCGGGTAGATTGGTTCACACCAAATGGGTTGAATACCTGGGGAGATGGAAGACTTACCCTGCTGGGCACGGAAGGCTTTATCGAGGTCCGCAAAAATGTAGACATCGCAGGAAGGACCGGAGGAAACCACCTATTCTTAGTGAACGGTATAGACACGCAATACATCGATTGCAGCAATGTAGAGCTTCCGTATGGTCGTCAATTGGTAGACGATGTGATCAACCGCACCGAAACCGCCATGACACAACACCACTGCTTCCTCGCCACCGAACTGGCATTGAAAGCACAGCATGCCGCAAAGAAAATCAGTTACACCAAATAGGGTAGATACACCCTTCATAAAATACTTGCCATGGGTAACCCCCAAAAAACCATCCATAAGCCGGTCCAGGCCACGCCGGAAACGATATGATTTTTAATGATCCGCACTTCAGGTCATTTCACAACGATCCTGAAGTTTTCATCGAGGTACAACATGATCGGGGTGGTTACAGTAACATACAACGCGTTAAAATAATGACTGTATTCATGATGAGCCATATGAGCCGTGAAAGCACCAACGGCAAATGGGAATAACAACAACATACCTATATTTCTGAACGCCGGTTTGTACAACCCGAAAAGCACGATCAGCCAGCCCACCAATTCACCATAACCGATCAGAAGCGTCCAGGTTTTGTTAAAACCCAGCAAATTCATGCCGTCCATCATCTGTTTACTTTGAAATACTTTTTCAAGAGACGCATAACCAAACAAATAAATGTAATAACTGATCAAAAGCCAGTAAGCTACCTTTTTAAAAATTTCCATGATGTTGATATTGTCCCGCAAAGTTAGAGAGCAGTCTCTACCTTTGCAGATACGTACTAAATTGTTAAGTACTAACAAAAAGGTAAGAAATGAGAAAGAGCACCTCTACGAACGCTTTCAATGAGAAGCGCATTAGCGATAGCTGTGGCATGGTCAGGACCTTACAAATTGTAGGAGGTCGCTGGAAACCAGCGATCCTATATAAACTGAACCAAGGCACCAAGCGCTATAGCGAATTGAAAAACTCGATCGAAGGCATTTCAGAACGTATGTTGGTTGCACAGCTCAGGGAACTGGAAGAAGATAAGATAATCGAAAGGATCGTTTATGCAGAAGTTCCTCCACGTGTTGAATACCGTTTGACTGAATTGGGAAAAACCATGGGACCAATGCTCGACGCTATGTCGGATTGGGGAGACATGCACTGGGAGAAAACAAGTACGCCGATCTAACCTACGCTTTATTGTTAGTTAAACTACACTCCTAATTGATCGGTTAGCCCCTTACATCGATCAATAATAAGGGAGATTTGACTTACCTGTTCAACATTCATGAAATTGGTAGCTGTCAAAATCACTCCGTTCTGAATGAGGAACCCCATTTCACCTCAACAATTTGAAAGCCATTGTCTCTTTTTGTTACTTTTGTATAGTAAATTACGTTGGGACTACAGCAAAAACAGCACATGGCGACAAAACAAATAAACAACCCTTTCATTCTTGCCCTTAAAGCCTACAATCTTAAGGTTGAAATTCACCACCATTCGGCATACCAGGTTGTACTGTCTAACGATACGCCTTTTACGTCAACTATTAACGGACATTTATGTGAGCGTATTCATGGCTTTTTGATCAAACCGCAGATTCGCCATTTTTGCGTTGCCGAAAAAGGAACGCTAAACGTTTTAAACGTAGAACCCTACTCAAACATTGGCCTGGAGCTTTCAGGCAGATTTAATAAAGATCAGGACTACATCGTTTTTAATGCTCCAACCGAAACAAACACTTTCTTTCAAACAGGTAAAGACACACTCGACATTTACACCATCATTAATGCCTTACTTTCAAAATTGCCGGAAGTTCATTATGATGAAAGAGTAATAAAAATAGTAGATTACATTAAGGCCAATTACGCTGATCAAAACATAACACCGCAAACATTTGCAGATATAGTTTTCCTTTCTCCTTCACGTCTCGCATCCCTGTTCAAAGAACAAACAGGCAGCAGCATATCGAAATACTTGCTGTGGACAAGGTTGCGCCAGGTTGTTTACCTGGCACTTTCCGAAAAAGACAGAAGCCTTACAGACATTGCCTATGACACAGGCTTCTATGACCTCCCCCAGCTAAATAAATACATGTATGAAATGTTTGGCATGCCTCCAAAAGCCCTAAAACAAAACAGCGATCTGATACAAGTTTATTAATCGGCCAGTTTTCAACTTTGTGCTATCGATTTAAACAAATTAAAAAGTAGCACAATGCAAGCAATTGCCTATCGAACGTTTGGAAACATAAATGTTTTACAAACTGTAGAAGAGCCAAAACCTTCCTTCAATCCAACCCAGGTTTTAATAAAAGTTAAAGCAGTCTCCATCAACCCGATGGACTGGAAAATCAGGAAAGGAGAAATGAAGTTAATGTCTGGATCGAAATTTCCCAGGCATATAGGAGTTGATTTTTCAGGCATAATTGAAGACATAGGTTCATCAGTAACCGGTTTCAAAAAAGGAGACGAAGTTTTTGGAGTAGTAAAAAATACTATGAAGGATGGGGCATTGGCTGAATACATTGTCACCCCTTCGACATCCGTTTGGAAAAAGCCTTCCTCCATCAGCTTTCCACAGGCAGCATCAATCCCCATCGTTGGCGCTGCTGCCGCAACAGCTGTAGAAAAAATGGGCAACATCAGTGCGGGAACAGAAATCCTGGTAAATGGTGCAACAGGTGGTTTCGGCATGTTTTTACTGCAACTATTAAAACAAAAAGAGGCAATTATAACTGCTGTAACAAGCACAAAAGCCATTGATCACGCCAAAAAATGGGGAGCAGACT
>JAGIAB010000330.1 GCA_017745135.1 Flavisolibacter sp. | reverse complement strand
AATTTTGTCATTTTATCGGGTCCACTTGTGAATATGTTCTATTCTTCCATACACTACACCGACCAGGCAGAAATGTACATCAACGGAAATTTTAAAGATGTGTTATTCTACAAAGAAGATGTATTGAAACATGTGGAAAGCCAATATCATCCGGGGGAAGAATTCGTAAGCAAATAAGCAAATTGTATTTTTTAATGCTTATGCAATTTGCTGGTTGCCGGGTGGTAACTGCTAATTGCCAATTGTTTATTTACCACTATCTATCGTATCCCATGGTGTGATTTGCCCATTGTCTAAGTTCTCATCTTTATTCATTTCTTTTGTTGCCCCGGTTACTTCGTCTTCAACTTTTTCACGGGCCTCGTCTCCTTCAAATCTTGCTTCAGTGGCCCGGTCAAATTCAGGTGGTACCATACCCACTCTTATGTTGGCAATGTCTTCATCGGTAATAATGTCATCCTCATTTTCGAGGTGACGACGCATGATTTTTTGCGTATCGCTTTCGAAACGTTCGTTGTTGATATCTTCCCGATTTTCATTCTTTTCCACATTTTCATCTTCTTGTGACTGTGGATTGAGGCGTTCTTCAGCCATAGTGTGTTTTTATTCTACACTAAAAAAGCTGTGCCATGTAATTAAGGACGAGGAAAATGATGAGAAATTCAGGCCGGCATTCCAGGAATGTCAGCCTGAAGGGAAGTGGAAATGATAATCTTAAGGCTGGTTCAATGTGTTTTTGGTGAATCGTGTTTAATGACGCTATCGATCATAAAAAACAGCGACCAGGGAACAAATGTGTAAATGATGAATTCCCTGAAGTCATAGGTGTGTGATACGCCTGCCCGGATGGAAAGACAAAAATGTTAGCGGAGTATCAAAATTCCGAAGGGATGGCATTACTATAGTTTTTTAATTGATAAGAACCTGGATCTAAACTCCGAAGGAGTGACATTAAATGGTATTAATCAGAACATAGTTTCTAATGTCACTCCTTCGGAGTTGGGAAAAATATTTGGAACCTTTTTGTTTCTATAGTTAATGACATTCCTTCGGAATTATTTATGTTGCCTCTCCATTTCATTATTAGAAAACCGGCAAAGTGAAATAGGAATAACCTAGATGAAGAATTTCCCCCTAATGTATCGCACTTACATTCACCCTCTCAATACCAATCAATTCAACACTAATATCCCGGTCCCTGGCTTTCTGGTCGTATTCGCTGATGATCTCCAGAATATCGTAGTCAATAAAATTGCAGTGACTGCCATCAATCGTAAGGAAACTATCATCCAAAGCATCACGAAGCTTTACCTTGTTCAAAAAGGTAACGTTTGAATTGAGCCTGATGAGGTAAGATTCTCTTCCGTCTTTTACTGTTTTGATGATATTGTATTCCGCCTTGAAATTGTTGCGAATGATGGAGAGCAGCAATCCAATGCTTACACCAACTAAAAGATCTGTAGCCAGTATCACTATGATGGTGAGTAGGAATGGAGAAAATTGTTTCCACCCCAACTGCCACATGTTGCGAAATAATTTTGGTTTGGTAAGATTGTAACCGGTCACCAAAAGAATGGCAGCTAACGAAGCATTTGGAATCAGGTTTAACAAACCGGGTATTAATGCAACGGCAGCCAGTAAAAATAATCCGTGCGTAAATGCAGAAAGCTTGGTTCTGGCACCGGCATCCACGTTGGCGGCGCCTCTTACAATTTACTGCTGTCATTGGAATAGCGCCGAGCAATCCGCAGGCAACATTTCCAATTCCCTGTGCTACCAGTTCTCGGTTTACCGGAGTGATGCGATTGTGTTCATCGAGTTTATCAATGGCTTCAATGCACAATAAAGTTTCCAGGGTCGCCAGCAATCCAACAATCAGCCCGTCTTTCCATATTTGGGTTTTGGAAAAAAGTTGGGAAAGGTCGGGGAAGGCAATTTCCTTAAAAATATTGTCCGGGATGTTTACCAACTGCGTGGGTTTAAGTGATGACGTCCAGGAAAATTTTGTTGCAATAAAACTGATAAATATACCCAGAAGAACAACTACAAGTGGTGCAGGAATGATCTTTAATTTTTTATGATTGGATCTTTGAAGAAAGAACATTACTGCTAACGAAATGATCGTAATCAAAATCGTTATTCTGGCCGTATGTAAACTGAGATCGTGAAAATGTTCGCCGAAATTTTCATAATTGAGCAATTGCAGAAAACCACTTTGCCAGAAATCAGGTCTGTCATATCCTAAGGCAAACGGAATTTGCTTAGCAATCAAAAGAAGGCCAATAGCGGCCAGCATTCCTTTAATAACTGCCGAAGGAAAATAGTTGGCAATGGTTCCCAGCTTTAATACACCTAAAAGAATTTGAAACAAGCCGGCCACTACAACGGCCAGTAAAAAACCCTGAAATCTCCCAACGAAACAATAGAAGCCGCGACAACTGTTAATAATCCCGCTGCCGGCCCTGAGACAGCTAACTGCGAGCCGCTGATCAATGAAACAACAATACCGCCGATAACTCCCGAAAGAATTCCTGAATACAAAGGCGCACCGGAGGCTAAGGCAATACCCAGACAAAGAGGAAGAGCTACTAAAAAAACTGAAAGACCAGCCGGTAAATCATATTTCATCCATACAAGCCGGTAGTACCTGATTTTTCTTTTCAATGTAAATAAGATCTATTGTGGAATTGGCAAGGTACGGTTTGAAAAAAGGCATTAAAAATGATTTCGGTCAGTGAGCAGAATTATAAGCCGATTTTTGCATTTCTGTTTTTGAATGGAGAAATTTTGTATTTCAGTAAAAACACTTCCATTATGCTCAATAAAATTACCGGAGGTACAAGTGAGTGACACAACAGGTAACGATAGTAGCAATGAAGATGGCTACATAATCTTTAGCTTCTTTAACAAGTTTCTCGTTTTTTACAACAGATTCCTTCTGTAAAAACGGAGCCAAAAAATTACCTTCGCAACCTATGCAAGATTACCTGAAGGGATTGAACGAAAGGCAACGCGACGCTGTGCTTACGACAGAGGGACCATTGATGATTGTGGCCGGCGCCGGCAGCGGAAAAACCAAAGTATTGACCACACGCATTGCACACCTGATGTCAAAAGGCGTGGATGCTTTTAATATTCTTGCCCTCACATTTACCAATAAGGCTGCGGCCGAAATGAAGGAACGTGTGGAGCATATTTTAGCGAATCGGGAAGCAAGAAATTTATACATCGGAACTTTTCACTCCGTGTTTGCAAGAATTCTTCGTGCAGAGGCACACCGCATCGGTTATCCAAATTCATTTACCATTTACGATACCGATGATGCCAAAAGTGTGATCAAAGCGGTAACGCAGGAATTGAACCTCGACGTTCAGCATTATAAACCCAACGCGGTTTACAACCGGATTTCAGGAGCAAAAAATGCATTGGTGGGTCCGAAGGAATATATGACGGATTACTATATTCAGCAGGAAGATATGCGGGCGAATCGGCCGATGATTGGGCAGATATACGAAGCGTACAGCAAGCGTTGTTTTAAGAACGGCGCTATGGATTTTGATGATCTTCTTTTTAAAATGTATGAGCTGCTGAAAACCTTTCCTGAGGTTTTGCATAAATACCAGCACAAGTTCAAATATATTTTGATTGATGAATACCAGGATACCAATCCTGCACAGTACGAAATCATTAAACTATTAGGTGCTGTTCATGAAAATGTTTGCGTGGTGGGTGATGATGCACAAAGTATTTATTCCTTCCGCGGTGCTACCATTCAAAACATTTTGCAGTTTCAGAAAGATTATGATGAGGTGAAGGTGATTAAGCTGGAACAGAACTATCGAAGCACTCAAAATATTTTGACGATTGCAAACGAAATCATTAAGAACAATAAAGGGCAAATTCCGAAAACATTATTTACAGAAAACACAGCCGGTGAAAAAATAAGGCTGGTGCGTACGATGACGGATAATGATGAAGGAAAAT
>JAGIAB010000032.1 GCA_017745135.1 Flavisolibacter sp. | reverse complement strand
ATTCCGAGAGCCAGCAGCTTACGATAGGTGGAAGGGAGCTCAAACCGGATATAATGTTGTCGTGAAGAAGTTATTGTTTGATTACTGATTTGCTCTAACGTACCTTTTTCTTTTGTTAGCAAAGAAGGGATGTCGCCACTCGCCCATGAAGGATGCAGGCCAATAGCATATTTTGATGAAATGTACTGAACGAGTTGCTGGTATTCAGCATTCGTCACATTAATATTCTTGTCATGCTTTCCTTTTTCCTTTGCTACAAGAAAGAAATAAACCGGGTGAAGATTGAATTGTTCATGCAACTGGTCCATCCATTCATAAGCATCAAAAGGATCCGGACGTTTCCCCTTTATTACCCTGATGCGATGAACCATTTTTTTAAAACTTCCTTTGAATAACAATTGCAGAAGTGCTCCAAAATTTCGATTAAATCCTTTGTTTCGAAAACTCCAGGCAATATCAATATCATAAGTAGGAAGGAAAGCAAACTGCGAATGCCGGATGTTCAAAGAAGCGTCTTTTGAAACCAGCAGTTGTTTAAAATCTTCCAGCCAAATATTAATCAAAGGAAGGTGAAGAAAATTTTCTTTGAAAGCCGTTGAGTTTTCATGCGCATATCTTCCATACATATCCTTTCGATGAGGAAGATATTCTTCGTATCGTGTGATCAAATAAAAAATGGCAGCAAATAAATCAAATCCAAAATCTCCTTCTGCCTTAAAAAACGCTTTATAATCCTTCCTTTCAAAACACTCTATTTTCACTTGCCGAACGAAGGATTCAAACAATAAGGCATGCGGATGAATAAAAATTTCATTCGGATCCAGACGATGATAGCTGTAATTGATCTTGCAGGCATCTGTTGCCTTTAAAAACCGCTCCTCATCGCTGATGAGTTTAAATTGGAGAGCATAATATTGTGAGAGAAAATCGATGATGTATTGAAGTCGCGGTGTAATGCTGTGACTAAAAACCAACACGGAACTCATGTGCCTTTATTTCTTTCTTTCCACAATTGATGAAATGTTTTTTTCGGGAATTGCAGTGGGCTGCGGCGATTCTTCCAATCTTTCATGAAAGTATTGATCATCCAGCTTTTCATACTTCCTGAACCCATATTCATAAAACTCCTGTGAAGCATTGCCTGCTTCCAGGCCTTCCAGGCCATTTTCTCTGCAAATGCTGCATTGCCTTCATCAACCGATTCATGCCGATTTTCCAACAACAATTCATGAAGATTAATTTTTACAGCACAAACTTCGGTGCAATTACCACACAATGAAGACGCATAACTCAAATGCTTCCACTCTCCCATTTCTCTTAACTGTGGTGTAATTACCGAACCTATGGGACCACTGTAGGTAGCCTCATAAGCATGACCACCAATATTTTTATAAACAGGACAGGCATTCAAACAAGCGCCGCAACGAATACAGTATAACGACTCTCTTAATTTTTCATTGGCAATAATATTGGTGCGGCCATTATCCAGCAAAATCACATACATGTCTTCCGGTCCGTCACTTTCATTCACTTGTCTTGGACCAGTAATGATAGAACTGTACACCGTTAGTTTTTGTCCTGTTCCATACGTAGCCAGCAAGGGCCAGAACAAAGCCAAATCTGTCATTGAAGGAATGACCTTTTCAATTCCTGTGATGACAATATGCGTTTTGGGCCAGGCACAACTCAATCTGCCGTTGCCTTCATTTTCAGTAAGTGCAATTCCACCAATATCAGAAATAATAAAATTGGCGCCGGTAATTCCAATTTCGGCCTGCCTGTATTTTTCGCGAAGCTTTTCTCGTGCAACAAGTGTAAGTTGATTGGCAGTAAGCGTTGGAGATGTTCCTAATTTATCCGCGAAAAGTTTTGCTACGTCTTCCTTGCTTTTGTGCATTGCAGGCGTAACAATGTGGTAAGGCGGCTCTTCATCCAACTGCTGAATGTATTCACCAAGATCCGTTTCAACACTTTCAATATTATGCTTCTCCAAAAATTTGTTGAGATGAATTTCTTCGGTCACCATGCTTTTGCTTTTCACAATGGTGCGGCAATTTTTGGCCTGGCAGATTTTCAAAATTTCTTCCAAAGCCTGCTCAGCGTTTTCAGCCCAGATAACTTTGGCGCCCCGCTTGGTAATGTTGGCCTCAAAGGTTTCGAGTTGCTTATCCAAAGTTTCGATGGCTTTCCACTTTATGTTCTTTGCTTTTTCTCTTGCCAGATGAACATCGGTGAACTGCTGCTTGCCTACCGGTACAACAGCATCGTATTTGGAGATGTTGAAGTTGATCTTGTTGCGATGCTCCCTGTCTGAAGCCTTTATTTCGGCCTTAGCCATGAAAGTGGATGAATGTTCAGACATTATTTCCCGGATTTTTTTGCTTCAAAATGTTCTATACCTATTTGATGTAGTGTATTGTAAAATTCGTTTCCAAACTTACGAACGATTGCTTCTTTCAAAAACTGGTAAACGGGTAATTTTAATTTTTTTCCTAAAGTACAGGCAGGTTTGCAAAGCACATCGCGGGGTTCGTAGTTGACGTTTGTGTAGGTTTTGTTTTTGGAGATTTTGATTGGATAAAGATGACAACTTATGGGTTTTTTCCATTGAAGCTTACCATCATAATACGCCTGTTCAATTCCACATTTAATGATCCCATGCGCATCACGAAAGCCGTAGGCGCAAATTTTTCCACCAACTGTTGGTGTTACCCAGCCAAATTCCCTGTCGTATAAATATTTTCCCTGCTGTTCAATTTCTCTCAAACCTTCTTTTGTAAGGTAAGGCTTAATAACGTCGAAATTTTCATCGAGGATTTTTTTCTCTTCCTTTTCGAGCGGAGCGCCGGCATCACCATCTTCGCAACAGCCACCTTTACATTTATGAAGGTCGCAAACAAATTTTGCCTCAATCACATCATCACTGATCAATACATTATCAATTGCAATCATAAGCGCAAATTAGCAGGATTAATTAGGAAACAGGCTGCAAATTTAGGAAAGGGCACCTGCGGATCGATAAGGTTAACAAACAATTCATGTAATCCAAACTCGATCGTCAGCATTAAATCGCTATCTCCACTTCAAAGTATTGATGAGATGCCAGAGATCTTTCTTTAAAAAATCATTGACTGGTTGCAGTGAATCTGAGTTGGGTGTTGCAGCAAAATACAAGGCTCCTCTCAAAAAATGCCTTGTGGAATCTGAAATAAAAAACTGGTTACCCGTAGCTGCATTTCCTTTTAATGTAAAATAAACCCCGCTTGATCCGTTAGGTGAAGTAAATGGTTCTCTCTGAATGGCAGACGCTTTATAGGTGTGTTGTTTATAGGACATGGTGAAGGCATCATTCACCAGCGAATCAAAATTATTTTTCCCGATCTCTTTATAGGAAAGATGCATTCTCCCACTGAACCGGGGAAAGTCAATATTAATCCAATAAGGGTTTTCAGGATGTTGATCAAAGAAAAGAGAATCTTTGATAACCGTTCCATAAACTGGATATTCAAACGTGTACGGATATCCCGGCTGATCAAAAATCCTGTATTCTTTTTTGGGAAGATCAATTTTGAAATAGCCGCGGGGTTTTGGTGTGTACTCGCTATTACAGGATATGGTGATGAATGCAATAGCTGCGAAAGCAAAAAATATTTTACGATTCATTTTCGTTGTAGTTGATAAAAATCTTTACGGTTTTAATGCGGTTCTTTTCTATTTCCAGAACTGTAAAATCAAAATCTCCCGTATTCACTGTTTCATTTACCGACGGAAACTCCCCGGCCAATTCAAGCACCAATCCGCCTAAAGAATCGCTCTCGCCTTTTACCGCATCAAACGTATCGATGGGCAGTCGCATTGCACGACAAAGATCATACAACATAATTTTTGCATCTACTATATAAGTCTTGTCATCTATTTTACGAACAGCACTTTCCTCTTCGTCAAATTCATCTTTGATATCGCCAACAATTTCTTCAATGATGTCTTCCATGGTTACAATTCCGCTGGTGCCTCCAAATTCATCTACCACTATCGCAAAATGAATTCGCTTGGTTTGAAATTCTTTCAATAAATCACTGATCAATTTTGACTCAGGAACAAATAAAGTTGGCCGTATCAAACCATGCCAGTCAAAATCGTTTTTATCAATGTGCTGAAGTAAATCCTTTGTATTCAGCACGCCGACTGTATCATCTAAACTTCCCCTGTAAATGGGCAGGCGGGAATAATGCAATTCTTCTACTTTTTTTATCACATCCGGAAAGGAAGTATCATAATCAATTCCATTTACATCCAACCTGAATTTCATGATCTGCTTAACGGTGATGTTACTGAACTTCACAATCCCTTTTAAAATATTTTTTTCCTCGATAGAAGTTGTCTGATCATTTACTTCAATGGCATCGTCCAGTTCTCTCATGCTGGTGGCTTCCGATTCATTAGCACCGCTGGTTTCACTGATCTGGTCTGCAATGGCCACCATTTTCAAACTGATTCTTCTTAAAAGCAAATGCAAGGCTTCAACAACGGAAGAAACACTGTAAGCAAAACGCAAGGTATTTTGAGCAGCCCACACTTTGGGTAACATCTTACCAATAAAAACAAGAATGAAAGCAATGGCTACAATTTTTATGAGCATATCAATATCCAGCGGGATAAAGACATTTACGGTTCCAAAATTTAAAACAGAGGAAAGCAAAAAATTAGCAAGGATGATAATGCTGATATTAAAGACACCTCCTGCAATTAACAAAGAAGTGTAAACTGCTTTTCGCTCTTCAAGCAAAGTGGTAATCCTTCTTGCAGCAGCGTGTTGTTTTGTTTTGAGCACGTTGACATCTTTACTCTGTAAAGAAAACAAAGCCACTTCTGCACCAGAAGTAACAAAACTTAAGAGCAGCAAAATGAAAAGAAACACCACTAAAAAAACAGTACTCTGCGGATTCACTGCGAGAAAAAAATAAAGCGGTGTGTGTAAAAAATGTATGATCGACGGATCCATTCAATGCTTTTGGTGACCGAAACTAATGAAAAGGCAGGCATAAGGCCTGCCGGTATGTTGTAAAAATAACCCTTTATGTATTAATATTCCATGTCTGTAGTAGTATCTCCTAAAGAGGTATCAGGACTGCTTCCGAAATCTTCCATTCCCGAATCAGTATGCAAGCTCGAAGCGCTACCACCATCTGTACGTTTATCCAACATGATGAGGTTATCGCCAACCACCTCCGTAGCAAATTTGCGGTTGCCTTCTTTATCCTCCCAGCTTCTGGTCCTCAGCCTTCCTTCGATATAAACGAGGCTGCCTTTATGCAAATATTTTTGCGCCAGTTCGGCAAGTCCCCGCCAAAGCACTACTGTGTGCCATTCGGTTTGCGAGATCAATTTACCTGATCTGTCTTTGAAAGTTTCCGTTGTTGCCAGTGGAAATTTAGCTACGCCAATATTTCCTTCTAAAAACTGCACATCCGGATCTTTTCCCAAATTGCCAATGAGCATTACCCTGTTTACTCCTCTCATACGATTCTGATTTTATCTTGTTTAAAAATCGCCGATGATTCCTCTTATAAATTTAAAAAGATTAATCAAATTTTCTGCCAGCAAGTTGAGCAAAAATCATTTTAAGTGAGATGTGACGAACTCTTGCAAGGACTTTGGGAAGGCGTATTTATCTAGTTCTGAGTTTTTTACCCATAAAAAACCAGGTACGGTTTCTTTTTGTTTTAATTCTATTTGAAGAAAAGAAAAATGGATGAGCTGATGGGAAAGCTTTTTCTGTTTCGATCAATAAAAATTCAAACAACTGTTGCCAGATATCATTTGAAGTACGCTGGTGGATGAGAACCTGATCTTTATTTTTTAGGATGAGATAATTCAGCCAGCGTTCCCTGATTTTAATTTTTTTTTCTTTTACAGGAAGCAAATCCTGTTTGCCTTTTAGATAGGCTTTGCACTGATCGCTGAAGAAGCAAATTTTACATTCAGGATAAGGTTTGCAGATAACGGCGCCAAAATCCATAATGGCCTGGTTGTATTCGCCGGCTTTTTTTGGTGGAAGAATTGTTTGAGCTAAAGTAGAAAATATTTTTTTGCCTTCTGTTGAGTCAATAGGGGTTTCAATATCAAAAATTCTTGAAAGAACGCGAAATACATTCCCATCCAAAACTGCGTAAGGTAAATTGTAGGCAAATGATGCTATGGCTGAGGCTGTATAATTCCCAACACCTTTTAATTGCAGGATGGATTCAAAGTCTTTTGGAAAATTTCCCTTTAAATCCTTTGAAATAAATTTTGCTGTTATAATTAGATTTCTGCAGCGGGAGTAATAACCTAACCCTTCCCATAACTTGAAAACTTTTTCTGCAGGAGCCTTTGCAAGAGCATGAACGTCAGGAAAGGTCCTGATAAAGTTTTCATAATATTTGAGCCCCTGCTCTACCCTTGTTTGCTGTAAAATGATCTCGCTCAACCATATTTTATACGGATCTTTTTCGCCCTTCCACGGCATTTGGCGGGTATTCTGATTCTTGTTCCAAATCAAGAGCCTTTTTGCGAATAGCCCTCCTGGTTCTTCTGATTTTCCATTTTTATGGACCGGCACAAACTTCTTTCCTGTACTCATTTCACTGTGAGAATTAGGTCGAAAAAATATTTTCTATTCTGTTGACAATCACTGTATTTTGTACTATATTGTTTCTCAAAACATAAAAACTTCGCTATGAGAAAGGCAGACTTAGTCAACCAGATTTCTGAAAAAACAGGCATTCCCAAAGTTGATGTTTTGGTAACGCTTGAACAAATGTTTAAAGAAATCAAAGATTCACTTTCCAAAGGTGAAAACATTTATATCAGGGGCTTTGGTTCCTTCATCACTAAAAAAAGAGCTGCGAAAATTGGAAGAAACATCAAGAAAAATGTTGCGGTTCATATTCCCGAACACCACATTCCTGCATTCAAGCCTGCTAAAGAGTTTATTGCCGAGGTAAAAAAGATCACCCTGGTTCAGTAAATTTGCATCCTTCAATCAGAGGGATATCATGAACAGGAATCAGTGGATCTTTTTTGGAATTGCCTTACTCATTACGGTAGCGTTGTTTGCCGCTTCTGAAAAACAGTTTTTTGGTGCGCCGAAAATAAAAAAGCCGCAAATTGTGGCGGCCACTGAATCTCAATTTTCTACCGATAGCATGTTGTATCATGCAAAGGAACACTTAACTGCCGACCAAATTACCCGTATCAATTTTCTGGAGCACAGTATTTCGCGAGGCGATGTTAAAGACCAGCAACTTCACGTTTATCACCAACTCGCTGCATTTTGGCGGGATACGGCCAAAAATTTTAACCCTTTTGCGTGGTATACGGCAGAAGCAGCAAGGTTGGAAAATTCAGAAAAATCCCTCACATTTGCAGCCCGTTTGTTTTTGAACAGGCTCGTGGAAGAAAATGATTCTCAATTGAAACAATGGGAAGCATTCCAGGCCAAGGACTTGTTTGAACGTTCTTTGAAACTGAATCCTGACAATGATTCAGCTAAGGTTGGATTGGGAGAAACTTACCTCTATGGAGGAATTGCCATGCCAATGCAGGGAATTTCCATGATCAGGGAAGTAACAACCAAAGACCCTAATAATATTTATGCTCTGCTGAGTTTGGGAAGGGCAAGTTTGATGTCGAATCAAACAGAGAAAGCAGTTGAGCATTTTAAAAAAGTGGCTTCCTTACAACCTAATAATATTGAAGCTGTTTTCCGCGTTGCAGAAATAGCCGAGCAAACAGGAAACAAAAAAGAGGCGATCGAGTGGTATACTAAGCTTTTACCGTTAATCAACAGAGCGGATATAAAACAAGATATAGAAACGAGAATTGCCGAATTGAAAAAGTAATTATTAAATAAAAACATTCACGAAGTATGCCTTGTGGTAAAAAAAGAAAGCGTCATAAAATTGCGACGCACAAGCGTAAAAAAAGATTGAGAAAGAACCGTCATAAAAAAAGAAAATAGGTTCTTAAAAAAATTTACCGGGAGCCTTGGTTCCCGGTAATCTCTTATCTGCTGATTGCGTTTTTCCGATTGCATTTCTCCCCATCAATTTGCCCCTTTCATTTTCAAAAGAAATTACTGCAGCAGTACGGTCGGCGCAATAAGCATTGCTATCACAAGCATACATAAAAAAAGCTGTAGTAATGTGAACAAGGAACTTATTATCAATTCTACCGCCCATGGCGTAGACATTGCTTTGCTCGAAGATAAAAAACTCGTTGAGCTTCACACCGAGAAGACGGATGCCCGTTTTGCAGTTGGTGATTTGTACCTGGGGAAAGTAAAAAAGCTGATACCCGGACTCAATGCTGCCTTTGTAGATGTAGGCTACGAAAAGGATGCTTTTCTTCACTACACTGATTTAAGCCCTTATGCAAAGTCGCTTTTGAAATTTACCCAGATGGCGATTAATGATAAGTCGCCTGAGGTGTTTGATTTTTCACAATTCCAGGTTGAACCGGAGATAATCAAAACAGGAAAGATCAATGAGGTATTGAACGGCAAGCCGAATATTTTGGTTCAGATTCTGAAAGAACCTATTGCCAACAAAGGTCCAAGGTTAAGTTGCGAGATTTCGTTGCCTGGCCGTTTTGTAGTATTGACTCCATTTAACGATATCGTTGCAGTATCCCGAAAAATTCATTCCTCCGAAGAAAGAAAACGGTTGCAGCGCATTGTTGAATCCATCAAACCAAAAAATTTTGGAGTGATCGTTCGTACTGCGGCTGAAGGAAAGAATACTGCAGAACTACATGAAGATCTGTCCGAGTTAACACAAATGTGGAGGTCCATTCAGCAAAATTTGAAAAATGCCACTCCTCCCGCCAAAATTTTGAGCGAGCAGACAAAAACGGCAAGTATTCTTAGAGACCTGCTGAATGAAGATTTCAATAAGATTGTAACCAACGATAAAGGCATTTTTGCTGAATCGAAGAACTATATTCAACGCGTTGCTCCTGAAAAAGCAGATATCGTTTCCTTCCATCAAAATGGCACTCCCATTTTCGATCAGTTCGGAATCACAAAGCAGGTAAAGGCCTCCTTTGGCAAAACCGTAAATCTTCCCAGCGGAGCTTATTTGATCATTGAGCATACAGAAGCCCTTCATGTAATCGATGTCAACAGTGGCTATAAAAGCGTTAGCAATAACCAGGAACAAAATGCCCTGGAAACCAATCTTGAAGCCGCAGATGAAATTGCAAGGCAACTCCGGTTAAGGGATATTGGCGGGATCATCGTGGTTGACTTTATTGATATGAAACTACCAGAGAACAAAAAGAAATTGGTAGAAAAAATGGAAGAGTTCATGCGGCCTGACCGGGCGAAGCATGCGGTTCTTCCCATTTCAAAATTTGGCTTGATGCAGATTACCCGCCAACGCATGAAGCCGGAGATGAATATCAACACCCAGGAAGTTTGTCCTACCTGTAACGGAACCGGTAAAATTGCATCAACGCTGATTCTGGAGGATGAAATTGAAAAAAATCTCAATTACCTTATTACTCACAAACACCGGAATCTTACCCTGATCGTTCATCCAATTGTATATGCTTACCTGACAAAAGGCTGGATGTGGTCCAAAGCCTCGAAATGGAAACGAAAATTCAAGGAAAAAATAACTGTTAAGCCAGATACGAACTATCACCTTACTGAATTCCGGTTCTTAGATGAAAATGGTGAGGAGATTAAATTGTAAACCTATCCTGAACGCATAAAAAAGCCTCCACACGGAGGCTTTCCTTTTTATTTAGCTTTCAAGAGTTTAGCTTCTATCCCGGCTTCCCATATAGATTAATATGTATTGAACCAGGGTCACTACTGCCGCTAATGCAGCCACTACATAGGTCATTGCTGCCCAGGTTAAGGCATTTTTCGCCTTTGGATATTCCTGGCTGTTGGTAACATTGGTATGGTTCAACCAGGCCAAAGCCCTGCGGCTGGCATCAAATTCAACCGGTAAGGTAACCAGTGAAAAAAGAACTGTAAGAGCAAATAAGGCAATACCCACTAAAAGAAGAGTACTGTTTCCTGAGGCAGCCATAAACACGCCTATAAGCAAAATCCAGTTCACAAGGGTAGAGCTGAATTGAACCGCGGGCACCAGTTTACTCCTGAGGTTCAACCAGGCATAAGCCGTAGCATGTTGAACCGCATGCCCGGTTTCGTGGGCAGCTACAGCGGCCGCTGCTACACTATAATTATTGTAAACCTCCGGACTTAAATTGATAGTTTTTGTTAATGGGTTATAGTGATCGCTCAGAAAACCCTCCACGGAAACCACTTTCACATCATAAATTCCATTCTCCCGGAGCATTTTTTCAGCCACCTCCTTACCTGTAAGCCGGGCCGAAAGCGGAATTTTGCTGTAAGCAGCAAAGCGGCTCTTCAGGATCATAGAAACGACCATACTGATACCTACAAAAAGAAGCGAAACCAAAAAAATCGAGGTTGTCATTATCTAAAATTTGATTTTATTAACTCAAATCTATGTCCAAATCCTGGTAAAAAAGCTTTCCATCACTTTTTGTCAGACGAAGGCATTTTTCATTCGTTTCGCTGTCAGTTTTTCAGCAACAGAAAGAAATAGCTCATCAAATTTACTGACATTTATGCATTGGTTTTCAATAATTTATACGCAGAATTTTGTTAAAACATCTTATATAAAACGAAGCAAAAGTTATTCACAAGGCCAAAAAATAATTTTGTAATGTGGGGCAGATTTGTAATTTAGTGTCAGAATTTAATGGGTTAGTAAGTAAGAGGGTTGATCGAAAGATCAGCCCTTTTTACTGTAGATTTTTTCTCTCCATTTTTTCTTTCTTTTCCAATTGCTTCAAGGAATTTTTCATCATTGTTCATCTTAATTTTAGCGCATGCCGAAAATTAAAACAGCATACTTCTGTCAGAATTGTGGCTATGAAAGTGCAAAGTGGTTAGGCAGATGTCCATCATGCGGACAATGGAACACTTTTGTTGAAGAACTCATTCAGAAAGACATCAAAAAATCTTCTTCAAACGAATGGCAAACCTACAACGGTGATGTTGCTACAAAAAAAACACAACCCCTAAACGAAGTAAAAACAAAAAGCACTCCACGAATACTAACAAGCGACCAGGAGTTAAACAGAGTATTAGGTGGAGGTATTGTTCCCGGAAGCATTGTATTGATAGCAGGTGAACCTGGAATTGGTAAGTCGACCTTGTTTTTACAAATGGGTTTGCAGATTGACGATATTGTTACTCTTTACATCAGCGGTGAAGAAAGCGAGCAACAAATAAAGATGCGTGCCGACAGAATTGGTTTACAGAATGAAAACTTTTATTTGCTCACTGAAACATCCACACAGGAAATTTTCCAGGAAATCAAAAAGCTGAAACCGAAATTGATCATTGTCGATTCTATTCAAACACTGGAATCGCCTTTTATTGATTCTTCTCCAGGCAGTGTTTCGCAAATAAGAGAATGCGCAGGAGAGTTCCAGCAATTTGCAAAAGAAACCCATACCCCCGTTTTCTTAATCGGCCATATTACAAAGGAAGGAAGCATAGCCGGACCAAAATTATTGGAGCACATGGTTGATACGGTTCTTCAGTTTGAAGGCGATCGGCATTATGCCTATCGGATTTTACGAACCACTAAAAACCGTTTTGGCAGTACTGCAGAATTAGGTATTTATCAAATGACTGAAACTGGGATGAATGCCGTACTAAATCCCAGCGAAATATTGATCACTCAAAAAGAAGACCAGTTAAGCGGAATTGCCATAGCTGCCACAGTTGAAGGAATGAGGCCGCTGTTAATCGAAGTACAAGCTCTCGTCACCGAATCTGTTTATGGCACCCCTCAACGAACAGTCAGTGGCTTTGATTTAAGACGCCTGCAACTTTTATTGGCTGTACTTGAAAAACGTGGCGGCTTTCATTTTGGAGCAAAGGATGTGTTTTTAAATATTGCAGGAGGATTAAAGGTTGAAGATCCTTCTATTGATCTTGCGGTACTTGTTGCTCTTCTTTCTTCTTATGAAGATGTGCCCATGCCGCATGATGTTTGCTTTGCCGGCGAAGTTGGTTTAAGTGGTGAGATCAGAGCAGTAAACAGAATTGAACAGCGTATTGCTGAAGCCGAGAAGCTTGGCTTTAAAAAGATCATTGTTTCTAAATACAACCAGAAAGCTATGAGCAAGCAAAAGTTCAATATTGAAGTAGTGACCATGGGCAGAGTGGACGAAGTCTACCGATCCCTTTTCTGATTCAGGGAGATATTGGAGTAGATTCTTTTAATAAGTCTTTCTTATTGCTTAAATTAGGATCTACCAATGCTGCTTAAAGAAATAAAAGATGCTCTTCTCCATCTTGCCTTCCCTCATGTTTGTGAAGGTTGCGGCTCTGATAATTTACAGGCAGAACATTTGCTGTGTTTGCGATGCCTGTCCTCATTGCCGTCTACCAACTTTCATATGCACGCCAACAATCCAATTGAAAAAATTTTTTGGGGAAGAATTCCTGTAACCTCTGCAACTTCTCAATATTATTTTACTAAAGAGTCGATGATGCAACATCTGATGCATCAATTCAAATACAAGGGCAATAAAGAAGTTGGATCTTATCTTGGCAAGCTAATGGGTTGGGCTTTGGTTGAATCCAACCGCTTTTCTTTTATTGATGCTTTGGTTCCGCTTCCCTTACACAGGTCCAGGGAACATAAAAGAGGATACAACCAGGCAACTGTTTTATGTGAGGGCATTTCAAGCATATTGAATAAGCCGGTTTTAAAGAACGTTGTCATCAGGCGGGAACAAACAGAGACACAAACCAAAAAAGGCCGCATTCAACGCTGGCAAAATATGGCAGGCAAGTTTGAACTGGCCAATCCGCAGGCAATTAAAGACAAACAGGTGCTGCTCGTTGACGATGTTGTTACTACAGGAGCGACATTAGAAGCCTGCGGCCAGGAAATCTTAAAAGCTGAAAACGTACAATTAAATATTGCCACTCTTTGTTTTTCATTTCACTGATGTATTTTTAATGGATGAAGCCTGTGAGAAATCTTTTTGTACCTCTGGTTATTCTTTTATTTTTTGCCTGCAAAAAAGAATCTTTCACCAGCAGTTCTTCAGCCATTTTAAGAACCTCAGTTGACACGCTTCATTTTGATACGGTATTCACTACAACAGGTTCTACATCCCAGTTCATTAAGATCATCAATGATAATAATAAAGGCATTCATATTTCATCAGTAAAACTTGCAGGAGGTGCTTCTTCTCCTTTTAAAATAAATGTGGATGGAATAGCAGGCCCACAAGTAAACAATGTAGATGTTTTAGCTGAAGACAGCATTTACATTTACGTCACCGTCAGTATTAATCCAACGGCAGCCAATTTGCCTTTTATTGTTCGCGATAGTATCGAGATCAATTACAACGGCAATAAAAAATTTGTTCAACTCGATGCTTATGGAAGAAATGCCCACTTCCTTCGCAACAAAAAAATTACAACGTTCGAAATCTGGAACAATGATTTGCCGTATGTAATTCTTGGGGGCCTTACCGTTGATACCGATGCCACTCTTAGCATCAACAAAGGATGCAGGATTTATAGCCATGCCGATGCGCCGTTTATTGTAAATGGAACACTGTGGGTAAACGGAGAAAAAGAGGACAGCTCGAGAGTGGTGTTTGCGGGTGACAGGTTAGATGCACCCTATAAAGATTTTCCTGCAAGCTATCCTGGTTTAATTTTTACCGACGTAAGCAAGAACAACATCATAAACTATGCTGTCATCAAAAACGCTTACCAGGGGATTGTAGTAACCAATCCATCGGCCGGCACAAAACTTACTTTAAACGAGACCATCATCGATAATGCTTATGATGCAGGCTTGCTTGGAATAAATACCAGCATTACTGCCCGAAATTTATTGGTAAGCAATTGCGGCAAGAACATTCTTTTAGTCGCCGGAGGCGATTATAACTTCACTCATTGCACGGCTGCTACTTTTTCCAGCAATTTTATTCAACATAAAGAACCGATACTTGTCCTCTCAAATTATCTGAACAATGCTGTGATGGATTTGAAAGCAGTATTTCGCAATTGCATTTTTTGGGGAGAGGGCAATGGCATGGTTGACGATGAAGCTGTGGTGTTAAAACAGGGCAACGCTTTGTTTAATGTTACATTTGACCAGGTATTATGGCGGGTGAAAACGAACCCTGCAAACAGCACTATTAATGGAGCAATAAACAATCAAAACCCGCAGTTCGATAGTGTCAACACTGCTCAAAAGATTTATAGCTTTCGTTTAAGAGAGGGATCGCCGGCCATTAATAAAGGCGTTAATGCAGGAGTTACAATTGATCTTGACGGGAATCCCCGTCCTGTCGGCCTTCCTGATTTAGGCGCCTATGAAAAACAGTGATTTCTGGCTCTGCAGCAGGCCATGTTAAAGAACCTTTCAATTTCAAATGACCAGGAAGCACAGGCTTCCTTTTCTTTAACTTTACGTTTCTTTCTTAAAACCTTTTGTTATGAAATTCGCTTTTATAGCACTCCTTGTATCATCCTTATTTGCAGCTTCTTCTATTTATGAATTTAAAGTGGAAGGCCTCGAAGGCGGCACTATTGATTTCTCAAAATTTAAGGGAAAGAAAATCATGATCGTGAATACAGCTTCCAAATGTGGCAACACTCCGCAGTATAAAGAACTGGAAGAACTGTATGAGAAGTACAAAGACAAATTAGTGATTGTAGGTTTTCCGGCTAACAATTTCGGCGGGCAAGAACCTGGAAGCAATGAGGAAATAAAAGAGTTCTGCACAAAAAATTACGGAGTTACTTTTCCTATGGCTTCTAAAATTTCAGTAAAAGGAGATGACATCGCTCCTATTTACAAATACCTTACTGACGAAGCAAAAAAACTAGGCGTTGAAGACCCGGTGAAATGGAACTTCACAAAATTCCTCCTGGATGAAAACGGAAAACTCATTGCCGTTATCGATAACAAAACAAAACCGATGAGCGAAGAGGTTTTGAAATATTTGAATTAGTCTGAACCAGGATTTGCAAGATTAAAAGATTTACTTGAATTGAAAGCTATCTGTCATGATAGCTTTTTTTATTTCCTCAAGATTCCTTAACATCGCTTCAAATCCTGTTTACACAATGTTGTTTAAAGATGTTATAGGACAGCAGGAAGTAAAGCAGCAACTGGTTGAAATGGTCCAATAC
>JAGIAB010000329.1:3751-3988 GCA_017745135.1 Flavisolibacter sp. | reverse complement strand
GGATTATGTAGAAAGTGGTCCGTTGGTGCGTTCATCTTATCATAGCGAAAGACATGTGATTCCGGGTTATGGCAGGGGGGAATGGGAAAAAGCAAAAGCACAAAAGATTGCTTAATGTTTCGCCATCTTTTCTTTATTTCTTGTTTTATTCCAGCCATTTCATTTGCACAGCTTCAATGGCAAAATGTTGATTCACTTTATCAGCCATTGCCAAAATCGGTTCATGTTTTTTATACC
>JAGIAB010000329.1:0-3741 GCA_017745135.1 Flavisolibacter sp. | reverse complement strand
CATCAATTGACACAACGAACTTTCGTGCATTTTATGTAATTGCTGATTTGAAGGATAAGCAATTAGAATTTACTACCGATACAACTTACAAAAGACGACTAACGCCTTCGCAATTTTATCAAAAGAATGATCAACCATTAGTTGTGGTTAACGGAACCTTCTTTTCGTTTGAAACGGATCAGAATTTGAATCTTGTAATAAAGAATGGAAAGCTTGTCTCGCACAACAGACAAACAATCATTGGAAGAGGAAAAGATACATTCACCTATCGGCATGTTTCTGCAAGTGCAATCGGTATTTCCAAAAAAAGAAAAGCAGATGTTGTTTGGACCTTCTCGGATTCATCTAAAAAGAAAGCTTACTTTTTACAAGTTCCCTGGAAGCCAATTAAAGATTCAATAAATAATCCTTCATTCGATTACATAAATCAAAAGACCTCAGTTGCAGCGGCTCCTCATGACGGCAAGCCTTCGCCTTTTTTAAGACAATGGAAAATTCAAACTGCAATAGGAGGAGGGCCTGTTTTACTACAAAACGGACATATCAAAATTGCCAATGAGGAAGAATTAAAATTCACTGGTAAGGCTATCAACGACAAGCATCCCCGCACAGCAATGGGCTATACCAAAGACAATAAGCTTATCATTTTAGTGATCCAGGGCAGAAGCGAAAGTGCCGGTGGAGCAACCCTTACTCAGGAAGCGCAAATTTTAAAAGACCTCGGTTGTATTGAAGCACTAAATTTAGATGGCGGAGGAAGCAGTTGTTTGTTAGTTAATGGAAAAGAAACGATCGAGCCATCAGACAAAACTCAAAGAGCCGTACCTGCTGTTTTCATTATAAAATCCAAATAAGATTTCGGAACTTTGGATCATGGGAATTGCTAACAAAATATTGCCTTATTATACTTACAAAGATTGGGTACATTGGGAAGGTCAATGGGAACTGATAGAAGGGCATCCTTTTGCAATGAGTCCCGCACCAACGCCTTCTCATCAAAGAACATGCGCCAAAATTATTTCAAAGTTAGAACAAGCAGTAGAAAACAGTCATTGTAAAAAATGCCAGGTTTATAATTTTATAGATTATAAAATACAGGATGATACTATTCTTCAGCCAGATGTTTTAGTTGTTTGCGGAGAAATCAAAAAAAAATATCTCGACTTTCCACCCACACTCGTTGTTGAAATACTTTCACCGGCTACAGCTTTAAAAGACCGTCATACTAAATTCGAACTTTATCAAAAGCAAAGTGTGAAATACTATTTGATTGTTGATATTGATAAAAAAAATATTGAAGTATTTCATTTGAAAGACGGGAAATACCAATTAGAAACCAACTCTTATCAATTTCAATTGGAAGAAGGTTGCAGGATCGAACCAAATTTCAACAATATTTTCACTCCCTGATTTCCCAAACCAATGCACTTGCTCCAAGTATGGCAGCATCGGCTTCTTTCAATTCACTAAAGATCAACTTCACTTTATTTTGAAAGATGGGAAGGAGGTTTTTCTCCATATGCTCCTTTGTCGGATTCATGATCAAATCACCGGCTTTTATGACTCCGCCAAATAAAACGATTGCCTCCGGTGAAGAAAACATAATGAAGTTGGCCAGTGCTTCGCCCAAAATTTGCCCGGTGAACCGGTACACTTCCTGCGCAATTTTATCTCCTTTAATGGCACATTCGTAAACAATTTTCGAATCAAGGTTTTCGCCATACTGCCTAAGCAAACTGTCCTCTTTGCTTTCATTCAACATTTCATTTGCGGTAATGGCAATACCTGTTGCAGAACAATAAGCTTCTACTGAGCCATTTATTTGCGTAGACCAGTGCTTTCTTCCACCGGGACGAATTACCGTATGTCCCAACTCACCTGCATAACCATCATGACCAAGAATTAATTGCCCGTTAGCCACAATGCCGCTTCCAACGCCTGTTCCCAATGTGATTATGATAAAATCACGCATTCCTCTGGCTGCGCCGTAATTCATTTCGCCAATTGCAGCAGCATTGGCATCGTTGGTTAGCGCCGATGGCAGCCCGAATTTTGCGGTCATTAATTTGCTCAGGGGAATGATCCCTTTCCAGTGAAGATTGGGAGCGTATTCTATTGTTCCGGTATAATAATTTCCATTAGGGGCACCGATACCGATTCCTTTTACAGTACCACCATTTACATGTTGCTTAATTAAAGGAGTAAGGGCATCATATAAGGCATCAACATAACCCTCAATTTCAGGGTAATCATCTGTTTTCAATTCTCCTTTCTCCAAAATTTCTCCCC
This sequence comes from Flavisolibacter sp., assembly GCA_017745135.1. Classification (GTDB taxonomy): domain Bacteria; phylum Bacteroidota; class Bacteroidia; order Chitinophagales; family Chitinophagaceae; genus Flavisolibacter. The sequence goes on along the minus strand of JAGIAB010000329.1, from coordinate 1,452 downwards.
GGTGATTTACGATTCCATATTTTGTATTCGTACCACCAATATCAATTCCAATTGCAAATTCTTTTGATAAGTCAATCATAATTTCCTATTTATTATCTGAGGTTACATCCAGTGGCCCTTCAGGAAATGTTTCCAAAGGTTGCAGGTCTTCGTCCGCTGTTGCTTCATAGTCGATTCCTTGTTTCCGCAATATTCCACGAACAATAAACCCAAAGAAAGCAAGATAGGCAAAGCAAACAACTGCTACCCAGTACGATTGGTGAATACCAATTCCAACAACCGATGACTTTGATTGAATGTAATCGGCCATCTTTCCCTGAATTGGAGGTATTACTGCTCCACCAAGAATCATCATAATTAAAAATGCTGATCCTTGTGTTTGATATTTACCTAATCCCAAAATTGATAAATTAAAAATTGCCGGCCACATGATTGAACAGAAAAGGCCTCCGCTCAAAAACGAATAAATGGCAACCTTGCCAGTGGTCATTAATCCAATAAGCATAGCTAACAAACCAAGAGAGGCAAAGATCAACAGGGTTCTTGCCGGCTTATCCTTACTTAAATAAAACGCAGCTATTTGAACAGCCACACAAAGAATGTAATAAAAAAGCGGCGTTACATCATATTGTGATAATGCGTTTACTCCAATTACAATTCCGAAAGCGACTATAGGAACCACCAGCATTAAAACCTGTTTGGTTGAGGGTTTGAATTCAAAAGCTGAAATAGCTCCTGTCCATCTTCCGATCATTAAACTTCCCCAATACATTGAGATGAACGGTGCAACCTGCGAGGATTGATAACCACCAAATGATGGCTGTTTTAAAAGTTCACTAAGATTACTTACGATAGTTACTTCAACTCCAACGTAAACAAAAATGCCAAGCATGCCTAAAACCAATTGTGGATATTGCATCGCTCCCCAACCACTTGAATTCTTCTTTGCACTTAGGTTGGCAAGCAATAACCCAACTACAACTATTGCCAATGCTCCGAACAGCCACTTCATTCGGTAGGTTTCCAAATCATGCTTTTCTATATCACTTAATAATGCCGGATCTGTTTTATAACTATTAAATACAGGAACAAACATCATGATCAATAGCCCCGTCATGATTAAAAGAGTATACAAGGCCTTATTCGCCTTTTCCGTTTTTTCAGTTGATACTCCGGCAGGAACCTTTTTGGAAAAATAAAATAGTGCAGCAGCAGCAACAAATAAGGCACCAACACCAGCGTAAAGAATAACGACTTTACTTAAGCTCAACGATGCGATCTTTTCATCAGTGATTGCTGCAGTTGTTCCAAACAATGCAAATGCAACAACGATGGGTCCTATCATTGTTCCAAATGAGTTCACACCACCTCCCAGGTTCACCCGGCTGGTTCCTGTAACCGGATCACCCAAAGAAATCGCAAACGGTTGTGCGGCTGTTTGCTGCAGTGAAA
>JAGIAB010000328.1 GCA_017745135.1 Flavisolibacter sp. | reverse complement strand
CCCCCATCCTTCTTCACGATCACATTTTTGATGAAATAATCGTTAAAAGCCATCTTCATGTTGGCATCGCCACGGGCCTCTTTTCTTAATTCATCGCCCAATACAACTGAGTTTTGCAGGGCAGGAAGTTGGGTTTGCTTATCCCATACATAAAAATAAAATCCTTCAATATTTCCCCTTTTCTGTTTGTAGTAAAAAGAAGTGAGAAAATATCGCTTGTTGGGATTATCCACTTTTATGTGCAGTTCGTCGAGCAAAATATCTTTATAAGGAACTTCAATGCTTGCAATTGAATCCGAATCTGCCTTTTTCCAGATCAAATTTGTGCTATTAATCGTTTCGTTGTTATTACGGTTAAATTTGGCAAATACAAAATCGCCATCATTATCCACATTAAATTCATCTAAATAATCTTCACGTTCTTCCATTGGCATTACAAAAGTGGAACGTTTGCTCAGCGCCAGGTTGTTATCAAACAGCAAAGTGGTAATCACAAATTTTGACTTGTTTCTTGAATTGATCTTAAACACCATCAATTTGGATTTATCCTCGCTGGTTACCGTTGAATAAATCTTATTGCTTGCTGCAAACCCTATGTGAGAAGTATCCAAAGCAATAACATCGGAAACTTTTTTCCCGGTACCATCAATTTTCACGGCATCACAATACACCACATTCCTTTTCTGGTATTGATACACCACGTAGGCAAAATCGTTATATGGAAAGAAATCAACATTGATCAGGCGATCGTCCGGCAAATATTTCTGTTCCTGCTTTTCAATTTGCTCCATTTCAGAATTATAAACAGCTACATAGGCCTGTGAACGTATTTTTTTATAGACCAGGAAATTACCCGATACCTTTCCAATGATCTCAAAATCCATCCGGCGGGAGTCCTCCCTCTCGGGTTGCGAATACACGATCTTTTGGCCAAAAGAAGAAGCTATAAAGAGGAAGGAAATCAGTACGAACAGGAATCTTTTCAGTATCATAGCCCGGTAATTCATTTATTGGTTTAAAGGTAACTTTTGTATCTCTATTATAGACGTTAAAAAGGCAATATAGATGCATGCTATCGAATGATTGCATTCTGCATTGAAAAAACACTTTGGCAGTGCAATTAGTATGTTGGCATAAATTTTAACATATACCTTTGCACACTGCATTAAAATCAAAGGAAGAGTGAGAATACCTTTAAACAGAGTTACTGTAGCAGGATTAGTTGTAGCATTGGGAATTATTTACGGAGACATTGGAACATCCCCTCTGTATGTATTTAATGCCATTATAACGAACAGGCTAATTAATGAAGAAGTAATTATTGGCAGCCTTTCCTGCATTATTTGGACGCTTACTCTTCAAACCACTATAAAATATGTTTTCCTGGTTTTAAAAGCCGATAACCGGGGGGAAGGCGGAACATTTGCATTGTATGCCCTGGTAAGGCGGCAACGAAAATGGCTTGTCATTCCCGCGATGCTGGGCGGCGCAGCCTTGCTTGCCGATGGAATTATTACACCTCCTATTTCCATTACTTCGGCAGTGGAAGGGCTTAAAGAATTACCCGCCTTCCGGAATATTGAAGAATATGTGGTTTATATTGTTTTAGGCATTTTGACCCTTTTCTTTTTTCTGCAGCAATTTGGTACTGCTTCCATTGGCAGGTTATTCGGGCCGGTAATGTTTGTATGGTTTAGCATGCTGGCTGTTTTAGGAGTTGTTCACCTTGCCGATGATCTTTCCATCTTCCGCGCCGTCAATCCTTACTATGCGGTGGAATTTTTAGCCACTTATCCACATGCACTATGGCTTTTGGGTGCAGTTTTTCTTTGTACTACCGGGGCCGAAGCCTTATACAGCGACCTGGGACATTGCGGAAGAGGAAACATCCGCGTTTCCTGGGTTTTTGTCAAAACCTGCCTCCTGCTCAATTACCTCGGACAGGGAGCTTATATTCTCAGTCATCACACCGGGAAAGTGATTACAAATGCCTTAAGAGAACAACAAGGCATTAACGCCTTTTACGACCTGATGCCACAATGGTTCATTATTCCGGGGGTAATCATAGCTACCACGGCTGCCATCATCGCAAGCCAGGCGATGATCTCGGGTTCTTTTACATTGATCAGTGAAGCCATGCGATTGAATCTGTGGCCAAAACTAAAGATCCGGTATCCTTCGGAAGAAAGAGGGCAATTGTTTATCCCCTCTCTGAATTTTTTCATGTTCGCAGGTTGTGCCGGGGTGGTACTATACTTTCAAACATCGCAACGAATGGAAGCGGCGTATGGCCTGGCAATTATTATGACCATGCTGGTGACGACCATACTGTTTGCCAATTTTATGGTAGCAAGAAGGATCCGCGCAGGATTTATATGGCTTTTCCTTGCTGTATACCTGTTTGTCGAATCACTTTTCCTGTTTGCCTTATTACAAAAATTTGCGCATGGTGGTTATATCACCTTCATGATTGGCGGCTTAATGTTTGGAGTGATGTATGTATGGTACCGGGCAAGAAAGATCAAGAACCGTTACGTGGAATTTGTGAGGCTTGAGCATTACATTCCAAAGATTCAGGAATTGAGTAATGATAGATCCGTTCCCAAATACGCTACGCACCTTGTGTATTTAACCAGCGCCGATAACCCAAAGGAAATAGAACACAAGATCATTTACTCCATTCTTAATAAAAAACCGAAACGGGCAGATATTTACTGGTTTGTTCACGTAGATACGCTGGATGATCCTTATACAATGGAGTATTCAGTGGACCACATTATTCCAAACGATATTATTCGTGTCGAGTTCAGGCTGGGTTTCCGCATTGAGCCAAGGATCAACTTAATGTTCCGTAAAGTAGTAGAGGATTTGGTAGCCAATCGCGAAGTCAACATCACCAGCCGCTATGAAAGTTTGGAGCGCAGCAATATTGTTGGAGATTTCTCTTTCATTGTGATGGAAAAATATCTGAGCCAGGATAATGATCTGCCGATATTGGAACGCATGATCATGCGATTTCATTTTTGGCTTAAAGAGATCAGTCTTTCCGAAGAAAGAGGTTTTGGACTTGACCCCAGTAATGTTGTAGTGGAAAAATTCCCGCTGATCGTTTCGCCTGTTACCGATTTGAAATTGAGGCGTGTAAATTAATTAAACAGATAGTTTTACTTTACTGTTTTAAATTTTCTGCTTGCCGGCAATTATTTATTATATCATTGGTGGAATTGTATTTCTCTCTACAGCTGTTTATTTCCTGCAGGACCTTTTCATTTTTAAGCCTGAAAAGCTTCGTGCCGATTTTCAATTCAAATACGATATTCCTTTTCGTGAATTGAATTTTGACGTAGAACACGGTGTTCGCATCAATGGTTTGCATTTTTACCGGGAGCAACCCAAAGGATTGATCCTTTATTTTCATGGCAATACCAGAAGTATTAAAGGCTGGGCCAAGTACGCCAAAGATTTTTATCGCTATGACTATGATGTAGTGCTGGTGGATTATCGCGGCTTCGGGAAAAGCACGGGCAAAAGAAGAAATGAAGTTGATCTGCTCAACGACATGCAGTTTGTTTATTCATCACTTGCAGCCGACTATTCCGAAAATCATTTGATAGTTTATGGACGAAGCCTCGGAAGTGGCTTTGCAGCGAAACTGGCATCAGACAATCATCCACGGTATTTGATACTCGATGCCCCCTACTACAACTTCAGAAAAGTGATCGAACGTTTCCTTCCCATACTTCCCATTCGTTTTGTATTACGTTATCATTTACGTACCGATCAATGGATACAAAAAGCAAAATGCCCGGTGTACATTCTTCATGGAACGAAGGATTGGTTGATCCCGATTCATCACAGCGAGCAATTACAAAAACTAAATCCAAGAAAAATTATTTTGATTCGTATACATGGAGGCGGCCACAATAACCTTCCGAAGTTTGATGAGTACCATAATTTCATCAGGGATATTTTGAAGTATTAGAGGAGCGGGGCCCATCCCGGCCTTCCCGGTGGGAAGGAGACCCGTTCACAACCCTAACTTATT
>JAGIAB010000327.1 GCA_017745135.1 Flavisolibacter sp. | reverse complement strand
ACAGGATCAATCCAGCTAACCTGCATGTAAAACTCACTGTTTTCGAAAATGATGCGTCCAAACTTTCGGTGGGGCAAAAAGTAATGTGCTCAACAAACAGTAAGCCTGATGTTCAGTATAATGCCACCGTTCGTATAATCACACCATCCATTGGAGAGGACCGGTCAATGGATGTTTATTGTGACCTTACAATTTTTAATCGCGACCTGGTACCGGGCACTTTTTTAAATGCTTCCATTGAACTTAATCGTGCTACTGTAACGGCAGTTCCGGAAGAAGCACTGGTCAAATGGGAGAACCAGTATTTCGTCTTTGTTGAAGAAAAAAAGAACCAGTTCCGTTTAACACCAGTCACCACCGGAAACACACATGAGGGCTTTATTGAAATTAAATCCACGTTACCACCAAAAGCAATTGTGACCAAAAATGCTTATACGCTACTTATGAAAATGAAAAACACCAGTGATGAAGGTTGACGTAACACCATTTGCATTCAAGTGCGGGATTAAGGTTTATTTGGAGAAGAGTTCTTTTCACAAGTTCAACCTTCTCTGGTGAAAAGAACTCTTGCTTTTGTGGGCGGATGAAAATGTTTTCGTTCATGGCAGTTTTGCAGGATGCAGATATTGCAAAAACATAGTGGCTGTGTACCCGCTTGCAGGATCAAAAAAGCTATGCGGCTTCTCTCTCGGCGATCAGTAATCGAAGTATATCCCGACAAAAATTTCCCTGTAAGTACAGCTTTTCCGCCACTGTATATCTAACACCATATGGCAAACAACACAGATGTGTAACTCATCTGTAATGAATAACTTTTATAGGATAATTAAAGCAGCTTATCAATACTTTTTTTTGCCATACTAGTATTATTCAATAACTTTTCATTGCAATAGTAGTCTATGATTGAATATGTGGAGAACCTGAAAAAACACACCAGAATATTGGTTCAAAAAGGAATAGAAACCCTGGCCCTTAAACTTGAGGATGTCGTTCTGTTCTACACGCAAAACAGGGTAGTATTTGTCTTGGATAAAGAAGATCATAGATACATTTATAATAAATCTCTTTCAGAGCTGGAGGAAGAATTGGATCCGCATGAATTCTTCAGAGTTAACCGCCAGTACATTCTTCATATTGACGCGATCAAAAGCTTTAAGCCTTATGAACGTGGAAAATTACAAATCAGGCTGAACGTGGAAAACAATTCACACACAATCGTTGTGAGCCAGCATACAGCTCCGGTCTTTAAAAAATGGATCTGCACTGCATAGTTTCCTTCATGCTATTCCACAACAGGCACTTAGCGGGGAACAGCCAAACCTGTAACGATCAAGGGCACGGATGATTCAATTGCAGTTATTACTGTTATGGATAGTTGCAGCAGTCAATCTTCTACTGATCCCAAAAAATCTTTGGGGTGAATAAGGTTGCCTGCGGAACATTTGCTCCATTCAATGAATATTCATTGGTTGGATATAGAAACCGACGGGGAATTCCGTTAGCGCCAGCAGTCGGTGTTAAGTTGGGGGACAAGTTACGCCGCCACAAGGTCCAGGCCTCCGGGTTTTGATACAAGGCAATCCATTCCTGTAAAGACACTTGTGCTATAGCCGCGGGCACGTTTGAAGGCAATGTACCATTGGCTGCCAAATAGGTAGAAATATCGGCCCCAGAAACTCCCAGCTTTTGCATATTGGCCTTAATCGCATCGCGATAATAAGTTTGAGCCTGTGCAATATCACCGGTAGAACGCAAGGTGGCTTCTGCTTTCACAAACAGCATTTCATCATACGTAATGAACTCCACGTGACCGTTGATGTTGCCGTAATACGCTCCTATTCCTGCACCATTCACATCACTGTAAGTGGTGTCAGTTAAAATATTGAGCCGCGGATCCTTAAGGTCTATTAGTTTGTTAACCAGGGCGCCGGAAGCATAGTCTATATCGCCTCTTTGCTGATTAAACTGATAAATGGGATTGCCAAAGGTTTCGGCGGTGCCAAAAACAAACTGGGCGTTATCACTATTGCTTTCAAAAGCCTGGTCAGCCTCATCCAGCGCTTTGGCTGCCATAGCTGCATTTCCTTTACTTTGGTGAATAAACAATCTTGCCTTAATAGCATGTCCGAATTTTATCCACTTAGTTTCATCGCCTCCATAAATTACGTCATCTGTACCAGGTTGTAATCCACCTTTGTTGACATCTGACAGTTTTGCAATACCAACATCAACCAGGTTTTGGATTGTATCGTACAAAGCCTTGGCATTATCGTATTTAGGATGTGTGTTGCTGGCACCAGCCAAGGCCTCGGAATACGGCACATCTCCCCACTCGTCTACCAATAGCTGAAGACTGTAAGCCATAAGAATGCGACCGATACCACTATACTCGTTATATCCTGCACTATCTGCTTTCCTCAGCATATCTTTATTGTTCCCCATTACAGAGGTGTACATATTGCCCCAGGGCGAATCAAAATCGGTTGACGTTAAAACATAATTGTAATAGGCTTGCGACTGCCTTGAAAACCCAACACTTTGCTGGATAAATAAATTGGTAAACCGGGCCAGGTCTCCTCCCTGCGTATAAGCCAGGGAGGTTTCAATAACGGGTAATAAATTAGCCGGCGTTACAGTTGCAGGAGAGTTGGGATTAATATTGGCCTTGGTAAACGTCTCTTTTTTGCATGAGGCCTGTGATAACATAACCAGTATAGCCACTATCATCAATCGGCTTTTATTGAAGTATTTCATGGTTGTTGTATTGAGGTTATAGTCCAAGGTTTAATCGAACACCGTATGTTTTTACTCCTGGATTGTTGAAATAATCCAGCCCCTGGCCGTTAGCGGGACCAGCCAAACTGGTCTCGGGGTCCACCCCTTGATACTTGGTGTGAATCAGAATATTATTGGCAAAAACAGACAAACTCAGGGTCCTGAATGTATTTTTAAACAATGATGCGGGAAAAGCATAGGTGAGGCTTACCTGGCGCAACTTGACAAAGGAGCCATCTTCCACATCGGGTTCAGATGGGCCAATAAAGCTGCTCCCAATGTTTTGCCAGTAATATTGATTCAAAACAGCAGATACGGTATTGGCGCCCCCGGGGCCGGCTACTTCAGCGCCATTGGCATCAAAATGCACAATATCTCCATTGGCATTCAAATGACCCGCCAACCCGGCAAATACTTTGGATGAGCCTCTGTTCTCGGTTTCTTTTGAAGTACCGAAATAGGACAAAGCACCTTTAGTACCGTTCCAAATTTCACCACCATGCCGCACATCCACCTGGAATCCCAGAGTCAAGCCTCTGTAAGTAAGATTGTTGATCACTGAGCCCTGCCAATCGGGATTTACATCGCCAATGATAGCGTTTTGTGTGGCGACAATAGGCATACCGTACCCTGGATCGTGAGCATCATCGTTAATTAAAAGTTCACCGCTTGGCAACTCCTTACTTGTAGTAGTGGTACTGGCATTGGCACGAACGTAAGCACTGCCGAATATTTGTCCAAAAGGCTTTCCTTCAAAAGCATCAATCTCTCCGTTTTGGAAACCTGCAATCAGTATCTTGTCCACACCCGGGTACAACTTAGTAACCTTGTTCCTGTTCATGGACCAGTTAAAGTTCAAATCCCAATTGAAATGGTTGGCTTTAACCGGATTGGTATTTAATGATAATTCAAAACCACGGTTGGTGATTTCCCCGGCGTTCAGGAGCTTGGAGGCAAAACCCGTTGTATAGGTAAAAGGAACGGTAAAAATGGCATCCTGAGTCTTTGAATAATAATAGGTACCTGTAAAATTGATCCTGTTTTTCAAAAAGCCCAATTCTGTTCCAACCTCGTAAGAAGAAGTTTTTTCAGGTTTCAGATCCGGGTTTCCGATCACGGATATCGAAGAGGTGATTTGATAGCCACCTATAGGCACGCCGTTATTGATGGGAAAGATAATGCCCGAGGTAAAGCCATCGTTAAGGGCGCCGGGTACGTAATAAGTTTTGGAACCAAATACTGGAGCATCTTTACCCACCTGGGCATAAGACAC
>JAGIAB010000326.1 GCA_017745135.1 Flavisolibacter sp. | reverse complement strand
CGTCAATGGTCAATGGTCAATGGTCAATGGAAAACTCCGATAAGACGAACACCCATTCACCATTCACCACTCACCATTCATCACTAAAGCATGCTCCTAAGATTTTTACAGAAACATGTAAGATTGATTGGAGTAAGTCAGTTGATGAGGTGCATAATTTAATTCGCGGCCTCTCTCCTTTTCCCGGTGCATTTACTTATTTGAATGAAAAACTGTTGAAGATTTATAGAAGTGAGAAAGACTATAAACAACCATCAGTAGCAGCAGGACAATTTGAAAGCGATGGAAAAACATTTTTGAAGTTTGCCTGTGCAGATGGATTTATTTATGTGAAAGAATTGCAAATGGAAGGAAAAAAGAGAATGAATGTAGAAGACTTTTTAAGAGGCTTTAAGTTCCAATAGACTTATTCTGGTAATAATGAAAGCAGCCAGCAGCCAACAGAATTATATCCTGGAAACAAAAAGACTGAGATTAAGGAAATTTACTCTTAACGATTTCCTCTTCATTATTGAATTGCTCAATAGCCCTGAATGGATTGAATTTATAGGAGATAAAAATGTGAGAACAAAAACACAGGCTATTGAATATTTAGAAAATGGTCCGATCAAAAGTTATGCTCAAAATGGTTATGGTCTTTCACTGGTTGAAACAAAAGACGGCCTTCCAATAGGAATGTGTGGAATCATAAAACGCGATAGTTTGGAAAATCCTGACATCGGCTTCGCTTTTTTAAAAGAATTTACCGGCAAAGGCTATGCTTATGAAATGGCAAGTGCTACTCTTTCCTATGCAATGGACGAATTGAAAATCTCTAAAATTTCTGCAATAACATTACCTCATAATACCAGGTCTATAAACCTATTGGAGAAAATAGGCATGAAGCTTATTAAATCTTTTACTTCACAAAATGGGAAAGAACTTCTTTTGTTTGAAAAATAAAATTGCCCATTGCAGAACAACGGGCAATTTTTTATAAATCTCTTTTTACAAGATTAAAAGTGCATTAGTAATTCACTCTTACAATAAATTTATCCGTATCAGAAACATCCAATGCAGAAGCGGCAGCGTTACTGATGCGAACGTCATAACCCTGGTTCTGGCGGATGCCGCTCATTTCCCCCAACACTTTTGCATAAATAGCTTTGTTATTGGTAGGATTGATAATCCGCACAATTGTTCCCGGTTCTACATTATCTATCAAAGCATAGTATTTGGCATCCTGCCATCCACTTGAAGTTTTGAAAATTCCAGCCGAAGCAGTTTGATCAGCCTTAACCGGTTGCGATTTTATCTGGAGATCAAATTGTGATTTGAAATATCCTCCATTGCCCTCACCGAATGTAACATTTCCAACCTGCCTGTTAGTTGGTGGATCAACTCTCTTTTCCGGCTCTTGTTTTTTGGGCTCCTCTTTAAAAGTTACAGTTTCCTGTTTGGTAACAACGGGCTCCTTTTTTTCTTCAGCCGGTTGTCTCGTTTCAGGTTGTTTTGGTTCAGGTCTCTGTGCAATATTATCCGCTTCTTTCGAAACTAAAAAGTAACCAACGATCAGCTTTTGGCCCGGTTCAACTTTATCGTTTGAAAGTTTGTTCCATTTACGAAGATCAGCCATCAACACATTGTTGTTTTTTTGACTCACTCTATACAAACCTTCCCTGGGCTGCACTACATAGTAAATAGGCTGTCCTTTTGCAATACCTTGAGAAAAATTACCTGCATTCAAGGGGATCTTTAAAGTTTGACCCACACTAAGTCCTTTATTCATATCGAGGCCGTTAAACGCTTCAATATCCTTTGGTGAAATGTTGTACTGCCTTCCAATGGAATAAAAATTTTCTTTCGGAGCAACTTTATGGTTTATGTAAAGCCCTTTATCGCTGCTTTGAACGATGAGCTGATCTTGTGCAAATACGATGGTGCTGCAGAAAAGAATGAAGACAAGAAAGAAATTCTTTTTCATGTGGATAATGTTTTTACTTCTGTTTCTGAATTGCTTCAGGGTACGGTTAGCTTTTACAAATATGCTATTTATTTCTCAAAACGGAAATCATTCCGCTGTTTCAAAATACGGATTTCCTTGGGGTAATAATTGTTAATGCGGTTCGCCAAAACATTTATCCAGCCCAAATTAAAATCCTGGTAACGTACCAACTGCCAGCCTTTGCCTGAAGTATTGAGATTAACGTCCTGGCGCTGTAAATATTTTATGGCCTCCTCATAAGACAGATCATTGAAGGAAATTTCATCAGAAATGATGGTGCTGACAGCCAAAGAATGATCAGGGACAAGGCGGTCTTTCATAATTTGACCTATGCCCACTCCTTTATATTGAATATTGAGAACTGAGTTGAGAATTGAATATTCATTAACAAACGTCGACGGTAAAGCAGCAAAGGAAATAGTGTCTTTGATTAGCTCAACATTATTGGTGTTTAGCCAGGGCAGAATAATTTCTCTTTCACTTTTTGATGCCCGTTCCAATTTTGCCAGACGATATTTTGGTTCTCTCGTAGAAGCCCTTTTTCGAAAACAGGCAAGAAACAGACCCTCTCCTTTTATCTTGTCCGGATAAAAACGATACCCTTTCGCTTTATTTTTTAAAGAATGTGTTTTAACGATGTTCCAATCATCTTCGGTTGTCAACACTAAACTCTCCATTCCCATTTTGTCAATCAACCAATCCGTTATTTCCTCATCTTCTTCTTTGGAATAAGAACAAGTGGAGTAAATTAAAATGCCATCTTCCTTCAATGCCGGAAGTGCATCTGCCAAAATGCGTTGTTGCCTTTGACTGCACAACTGTACATTGTTGATACTCCATTCGTCTATTGCTTCTTTATCTTTTCGAAACAATCCACTTCCGCTGCAAGGAGCATCCACAACCATTACATCAAAATAACCTTCCAGCTTTTGAAATATTAAAGGATCATTATTAGTGACAACTACATTTCTGCATCCCCACTTTATAATGTTATCGATAAGAATAGCATTTCGGCTGCGGATGATCTCATTGCTCACCAGCAAACTTTCCGGAGAGATCAGTGACTGAATATGTGTTGATTTCCCTCCGGGAGCTGCACACAGATCCAGGACTTTCAGATTTTGTGAAAGATCGACCAATTGTTTAAATGCCTGTTCCAAAAACATGCTCGATGCTTCCTGCACATAATAACACCCGGCATGAAACAGGGGATCGAAAGTGAATGAAGGGCGTTCCTTTAAATAGAATCCAAATTGGGACCAGGGAACGGGATCGTGAATCGTGAATCGTGAATGGTGAATTGGAGATTCTTCCTGCTTCGAATTATCATCCGAAATCGACGACTCTAAAGTTTCTTGAATTGACGATTCGCGATTGACGATTGACGTCTTCGCCGGGTTGACTCGTATTGAAGTCACCTGCTCACCGGATTCATGAACTTTGATAAAAGCTTCTTTGTCGAATCCTTCAATTCCTTTTAATGACTCTAAAAATTTTTCCGGTAGCTTCTTCACAATAAAAATCTTGGCTGAATGAATCTGCCAAAGGTAACCGAGTATTTTATTTGGATCAGAATGCAGGTTTACCCAAAAGATTCACCGCCTCCTGAACTTGAGCGTTATACATTTTAATCGTTTGCGAAACGGTATTGATTCCTTCCTGCGCTTCCTTCCAGGCTCTTTGTTCAATCGCTTCACGAATCGCAGGCAAAGTTTTTACTCCGTAACCTGTGTAAAATCCCGGAGCATAGATTTGATGTTTGTACCATTCTCTTCGTGGCAAGCCTTTCTCAGAGATCAGGCTTCTTTCTGCATTGAATAAAATCCGATTCAATTGATTTTGTTTTTCAAGAGGCAATTGTGTTCCATTGAGATATACGCTCTGGTATTCTTCCGCCAGGTTCTTTAATTGCACCAGCGAATTTTCAAGTTCGCTGAAGTTTAAATAAGGAACGCTTTCTTTAGCTGAGGGAGCAATGTAAGTTTTAGTGGGATCTTTGGCGAGCTTGTATAAATTGTCTTTTATTATTTTGTTTTCCACTTCTGTTTCATTCACTTTCGATCCCCTGTTTCATGC
>JAGIAB010000325.1 GCA_017745135.1 Flavisolibacter sp. | reverse complement strand
GCTGTGTAGATAGGGCCCCCTTCCGACTTCCCCCGGTGAAGCCACCATCACACAGCCCACAAAATCAAAGGCTTTTGAATTAGCAAAAAGCTTTTATTACCAGAGAAAACGAACAGCCTTCATGCAATAAAGAACTGAAAAACTACCTCAATAAAAGAAGATTAAAACTCATCACTTATTAAAATCAAAAAGTGTTGCTGTAAAAACTCCTCTTTCTCTTTTCTTAAAAGCAACTTTCCAATTGCCATTGTAAGTAAGCAATTCGGGAACAAGAAATCCCTGGAACTTTGTCATCCTCACTTCCATGTGCACATCAAAATCATACACAGGAGTATTGTAGCTTAGATCATAATTGCGGGCAACAATTTCCATGGTCTTTGAGTTAAACCATGTAGTGATGTCATCAAAAACAATTTTATCACGGTCGATACCTGCCTTTGGAGCAATTTTAAAAACATAACATTGCTGCCCACTCATTTCATCCATGTCAACGGAAAAATCATAGTATTTGGAAACCGAGGGATCAAAAATGTCAATCTTATCGCCAATAAAAGGAATACCCGGTATTTTCTGACCCGGGTTGAAGAACAACATTTTCAATTGTTCTTTGTGCTTTTCTATACCGCTTTTATTCCGCACATTTCTTTGAGTACCCGCAACAATGTTGTTCTCTCCACAAACTTTTCCATTGGTAAAAAACAAGCCTGCATATAATTCGGCAGTGTAATAATTCAACTCCCGGCCTTTGTACATATTGCCGGTAGTCTTTTCTTCCAGTACATCCATAGTGCGGCAATCATTGGCCCTGTTTTGTTTTGTTTTGCTGTGAAGAGATGCCCTTATCTTGCCATCACTGTCCAGCATCCTTACATCGTTTAATGAAGTAAATCCAAGAATGCGCAAAGTGCGGAAAGCTTTGTAAAATGTAGTATCATACTTTATTCGCTGCAAAAACCTATTGACGTCAAAACCATTGCGAATCACCACTTCGCTTAAAACAGTTTCTTTACCAAGTGCTTCAATTTCGGAGCTATCTTTTTGTGCAGCACTCAAAAAAGGTAAAAGGAAAAAAACTGCGGCAATGAAACTACCATATCGTAAAGATTTCAGGCAGTTATCAGTTTTGAATTGAAGAAAGTACATGAGTGGTTCCTACTTCGAAAAAGCCATTTTATAATCAACATTTACCTTGCCTTTAGATATATCGTCCAGCTTTCGTTTGAGAAGTTTGCGTTTGAGCGGGGGAAGGTGATCTATAAACAGTTTGCCTTCAATGTGATCGTATTCATGAAGAATGATGCGTGCCGTAACGCCGCTAAACGTTTTTGTATGTTTCCGAAAGTTTTCATCCTGGTAGGAAATGGTCACTTCCTCAGCACGGTAAATATCCTCACGTATTTTCGGAATGCTTAAACAACCTTCGTTATAAGGCCAGTCATCACCCAGTTCTTCTACCACATGGGCATTAATGAATACCTGTTTAATGCCGGGAGCATCGGGGTAATTTTCTTCTTCCCTCTCCTCTTCATCCATATTAGCAAAAATTTGCGCACTATCCATTACAAATAACCGGATGTCCTTATTGATCTGCGGCGCTGCAAGGCCTACACCGTTACTCGCATACATGGTCTCCCACATATCTTCAATAAGTTTGGCAAGATCAGGATAGCTTTCGTCAATATCGTTGGCAACTTTTCTTAAAACAGGATTACCGTAGGCAACAATTGGAAGAATCATATTAACAGGAATTACACGAATTTTAATCCCGATAGCTACCGGGAACAAATTTCACGAATGGTATAAATTTTTGTGATGCAAAGGTAACCGAAAGAGCCTAAAGATTATGTTGTAAATACTCCTGTAACATAATGGTAGCAGCAATTTCATCCAACATGGCTTTGTTTTGCCGCTGCTTCTTTTTTAGTCCCATTTGCAACATGGCTTGTGAAGCCAGCTTAGAAGTAAAGCGTTCGTCCACTTCTTTAACAGGAATGGAAGGAAAGTTTTTCTGAAACTCTTTAATGAATTTTTGTACCAGTGGCGTTGCATGCGTTGCCGTATCATCCCAATTTACGGGCATGCCAACGATCACCAATTCTACTGCTTCTTTGGAAAAATAATCCTTCAGAAAAGAAATGAGCTTAGGTGTCTCAACAGTTTTTAAGCCCGTTGCAATTATTCTCAAAGGATCAGTTACTGCAAGACCTGTTCTTTTACCGCCATAGTCTATGGAAAGGATTCGTGCCATTCAATTGAAAAACTTCAAAGTAACAACCAAATAAAAATCTGCTGCGCTATTTTTTCAGTAATTCGCCCAACTTTTTAAAACTTTCATGAGGGCCTTTATCGGCGAAACTATTAACAAGCCAGGCAGGCACATTGCCGCCAGGATCGGTTTCAAAGGTGTACACAATCTGGATAGTATTAGATGTTGGCCGTGTTACATGCCAGTTGATACTTGATTTCTGAATCCTGACCTTGCCTGATTTTGCGGCTGTAAACTCAGGTACTGCTGTAGAGTTAATTCTTAAAAAGCGATTCAGGCTATCCCTGGTTATTGTGGTATGCATCACAGCATCACGGTTATCAAGCGGCCATGGCAGGTAGGCTTCCGTGTAATAATAGAACTCATCAGCACTTACCCGTTTTAAAAGCGAGGCAGCTTTATTATTGTACACCCAATCTTTATAACTGTTAACATTATTGATAATAGCGATGAGTTTATCAAAATTGCCGTGGAGTGTACATTCTACCTTAATGCTTTTAAAATTCGAGTTCTTTATATCCCGCTGGTAGATCCGGATGCCGTCTTTCTCTTTTGTAAGCTTCCAATTAGGTTGCCCCAAAGCAAAAAAAGCTGTGGCACAGAAAAAAACAGAAAGCAATGTTTTGAAGGCAACCGTTTTCATAAGACTGAAGCACAATTCTACGTAAAGTAATATTAATTGCCGAAGCAGACAAGGATATTAACGTATTGTATGATTCTGGTCAGATTGGCAACTTACGCAGCCTTTAACCTTTAAAAAGAGAGAAGAGTATTTATTTTTGTACCTGCTGCAACTTCGATACTTCAACGTAAAACCTAATTATCTTACCTGATGGGCCGGATATGCAGTGTAAAGTGATAACACAATAATGGAACAAACAGTTAACATAACAAAACCTGTTACTTCGAATACAACCGCTGACACCCGCATTTATTTTGACAATGCAGCCACTACTCCCCTGGACAAAGAAGTTTTAGAAGCGATGCTGCCTTATCTTACCACCCATTTTGGCAATCCTTCTTCTATTTATTCATATGGACGAGAAACGAGGCTGGCCATTGAAAATTCAAGAAAAACAGTAGCCCGGCTTTTAGGTGTGAAACCCGGAACAATTTTCTTTACCAGCGGCGGCACCGAAAGCGATAACACTGCTATTGCGGCTGCTATCCGCGATTTGGGTTGCACGCATATCATTACTTCACCCATCGAACACCATGCTGTTTTGCATACGGTTGAATACCTGGCGCAGGATCGAAATGTCACTACAAGCTTTGTTGCATTAAAAGAAGACGGTCATATTGATCTTCAAAGCCTGGAAGATCAATTGATGCAATATACCGGCTCCGGCAAAAAATGCATGGTAACACTAATGCATGCCAATAATGAAATTGGAACGTTACTGCCAATTAAAAAAGTTGGTGAATTGTGTCAAAAGTATGCAGCCACCTTTCATTCTGATTGCGTACAAACAGTAGGACATTATCCAATCAATCTTGGAGATATTTATATTCATTTCATTTCTGCAGCCAGTCATAAATTTCATGGTCCGAAAGGTGTGGGCATTTTGTATGTAAATGAAAACATCAACATCAAACCTTTCATATCCGGTGGCGGGCAGGAGAGAAATATGAGAGCAGGCACAGAAAATGTGTACGGCATTGTTGGGTTTGCTAAGGCACTGGAAATTGCTATGAGAGATTACGAATCTACCAGTACTTATATAGATGACTTACGGCATTACATGACGGAGCAATTGCGAAAAAATATTGAAGGCGTGAGTTTTAATAATGGCCCCAATTC
>JAGIAB010000324.1 GCA_017745135.1 Flavisolibacter sp. | reverse complement strand
AACGACATCTACGATGATTTAGATGCTTCCTTTGTGGCCTTCCCTGGAAAAACAGGAATCATCTTCTCAAGCAACCGCCCAACTGCCGATGCTCCAAATACAGATACGGCCATCACCAACCACAAGTACAATATCTTTTTAATTGACAACTGGAATCAATCAGAATTCAAGCAAATTTCTCAATTAACCAACGGACGTTTTGGCAATGCAAGATTTCCTTCTCAATACAATACTACCCACTTCACTTTTGTAAGTGATGAAAACGGGATCAACAACCGCTATGCCGGTTTCTTTAAATCGGAAAGAGCAGGATTGGATACGCTGATATTTATTGGTGATGAAGTATTGCGCAATCCTGACCGCAAAGAACTGGACAGCACTTTGAAAGAATGGAGCAAGGTGGAAGCGGATTCAGTAGGCTTTGTTTCTATTACAAATGATTCTTCTTACGTTTTTCCGTTAACGAACTACCAGGCAAGTTTGCTGGAAACAAGAACAGCAGGTGACAATACCCTGGTAAGTGAAGTAATCAGGCAGGGAGATTTTAAATTCCTCTATCGCCTGCGCATGGATGAAGCGGCGTTGCGGAAAAGAAACGTCAACGCTAAACCAACAGAGTACATCCGGAAGTTGGAAGAACAACAACGAATTGAAGCAAGCAAGCAACAAATGCTTCAACCCACCACACAGGATACGGCGCACAGGCAAAACGATTTCTTCAACAGTGAGTTCAGCAATGAGAAAAGGGATTCCTCGCAGTTAGGAAGGGTCTTTGAAGCGCAGGACATCACGGAAGAAACCGTATTAGCAAAAGCAAAATTGTACGAATACCGGCCACCTAAATTCTTTAATGATTACGTAGTGGCAGGATTGAACAATACAGTTTTCGCCCCAAGCAAATACATGCCTTACCAGCATGGTGCAGGTCCTGTTCGCCCGGCAAATGGCAGTGATTTAAATGGATTGATACGACTGGGAACCGTTGACTTGTTTGAAGATTATAAAATTTCCGGCGGTATTCGCATTGCTCCAAACCTGAGGGATAATGATGTTCTTTTTGAATTCATGAACCTGAAGAAAAGATGGGATTGGGGTATGACTTATTACAGGAGCACTACCAAAGTAGAATTTGAACAAGACCCGAATAATCCATCGAGCTATATACCGCCACGTAAGGTGTTTGCTACTTACTACCTGGCAAGATTGAATTATGCCTTCGACAGGGTAAAAAGTATAAGAGCAACTATCGGCCCAAGGTATGACAGAACCACCTTCATTACTCCTTTTGGTTTAGATGCGCCGGATGTGAAACACACCTATGGCCAACTTTCACTGGAGTATGTTTATGACAACAGCCTCAATAAAACGCTGAACATTTGGAATGGCTTACGCTACAAAGTGTATGTGGATTGGTTTGCGCAGGTAAGCCAGTTGAAAACTGCTGAAGGCAGAAACCTTTTCAACATAGGATTTGATGCCCGCCATTATTACCCGCTTTATCGCAATGTAATTTGGGCATTAAGAGCAGCCGGTGATTTTTCATGGGGAAACCAGAAAGTGATCTATTACCTCGGTGGTACAGATGGATGGATATCGCCAAAATTCAATTCAGCTAACCCACCCGACCGTGACCAGGATTATGCCTACGAAACGCTGGCACTCAACCTTCGTGGCTTTAAACAAAACACGGCTAACGGAAACAATAATGTTGTTATCAATAGTGAAGTAAGAGCGCCTTTATTTAGTACACTTTTCAACCGGCCGATCAACAATGCCTTCCTTCGCAACTTTCAGTTGGTGCAGTTCTTTGATTTAGGAACCGCATGGAATGGTAAGTACGATAAAATAGAACGTCCGCATGTAATCTATCCCGATGATCCCACAGCTCCTGTACATATAAGAATCAAATCAGGAGGCATTGGTCCGTTTGCAGGATCTTATGGATTTGGTGCAAGAAGTACTTTACTTGGATACTTTGTACGCTTTGATGCAGCCTGGGGTATGGATGTTTTCTTTAAAGGGAAACCAATGATGACAGTGTCTTTGGGGTTGGATTTTTAGGCCCCTGTCCCCCGGTGAGGATCCCGATAGCTATCGAGAAGGTCGAAGAAACTTTATCTTCAAAACAATTCATTTAAAAAGAGATGCAGTTTGCATCTCTTTTTTATTATAAAGCTTTGCTCAACTTCTTAATAGTATAGTAAATCAAAGTCAACAAAATAGTATAACAAATAATCATGCTCCAGTCAAAGCGGTTACGAAGCGGATGGATAAACAGGTAAATAATATCCTGAATTAACTGCAACGGGTTTGTGATCACATCCCAGCTATTGAAACGCAAGTAACGTCCAATGTAAATTCCAAATCCATTCAATGCCATAACCGGGAGAATAAAAAGCAGGTCAAAGTTTTTGCTGAAATGTTTTTCAAACAATTTTTCCATTTGCCGTACAGAAAGAATTCCAAACAAAATTCCGCTCCATGCAAAAGACAGCAGCAAAGCCAGGTCGTACCACAGCGGTACGGTTTCATTCATATCCAAATGAAACAAATCGGTGATGATGTAAAATGCATTGGGAACAAACAGGAGCCAGACAAAAGCGCAAAGCAAAAATTTCCATTTACTTTTTATTGATGCTTCAGTCATTTGCCTGGAAATGACATAAGGAACAAATGCCAGGAATAAGTTCCAGATTAAAAAAGCAAACAGCAAATGCCCCGTGTAAATCATGCGAAAGAGCACCAACCCAACACTGAACAAATTGGATAAAACCAGAATTTGCTCAGCATCTGTCAAACTGAAATAAAAACGAAACAAAAAACTTCTTTGAAGGTGTTTCATAGCGCTAACAATTTTGGAATGAAAATGAATAAACCAACAACTACTGCCGCAAGGGATGCAATCAGCACCGCACCTGCAGCAACATCCTTGATGAGTTTTATTTGCGGATGTTTTTCGACTGATATAAAGTCGATTGTTTTTTCAATAGCCGTATTGATCATTTCAGCCACCCATACAAAGGCAATAGAAAAAACGACAGCAATGGCCTCCCATTTATTGACTCCAAGAGTTACGGATAAAACGAGCACAAGGAATGTAACAACCAAATGGATTTGAGCATTAGGTTCCCCTCTGAAAAAACTCACAATACCTTCCCATGCATAAACAAAACTTTTTAGTCTTGCTTTCCATGAAAAAGCGGGAGCCTTGCTGTCGAATAATTTTTCGCCCTGTATCATAAGTATTTGAATTAAGCTATTGCAGGAAATGGAGAGGAATCAATTTTCTTTTTGCCGGAATTCACCCTTGATAAAATTGCTTCCAGCATTGGCAACATTTTATTGAGCCCTTTGGTTTTGATGATGAAGTTCCAAAGCGGCTCAAACTTCTTCCATCCGCCGGCGTAGGTAAAATGTTTGATTTTATGTTTGAGGTTCTCATGTTGAAGACTTGCTTTCAAAATATTACTCCATGAATAAAATGAACGGTACGACCAATCGTATCCTTTCTTCAATTCATCGGCATTCAAGCCAATTGTTTTATACACTACCTGCCTTGTATCATATTCATCCCAATTTCTGTGTAGAATGCGGCCTTGCTGTTCCATCGTTTTAAAAAGCCTTGTTCCAGGATAAGGAGTAAGAATATGAAATGTGCTTGTAGTTAATCCGCTTTCAACCGCCCAATCAACTGTTCGTTTAAAAACATCTTTGCCATCATCATCCAGGCCAAAAACAAAACTTCCGTTGATCATAATACCTAAAGAATGCAACCTATCGATCGCCGCTTTGTAATCCTTACCAAGGTTTTGCTTTTTGTTGCCTTGATGAAGATTGGATTCACTTAAGGTTTCGAATCCAACAAACACGGAACGCAATCCTGCTTCTGCTGCTTTTTCAATTAAATCGCCACGAAGGATAGCGTCAATGGTTGAAGCACCCTGGAACACACGGTTCATTCCTTTCATTCCTTCAAATAGCGCAGAGGAAAATCTGTAATTGCCAAGAAGATGATCATCTAAAAAATACAGGTGCCTGCCGGGCAAACGATCGATTTCTGCAAGCGCAGCAT
>JAGIAB010000323.1 GCA_017745135.1 Flavisolibacter sp. | reverse complement strand
CTTTTGTCCATCTATTCCAATAGTAATATCAGAATAACTTAGTTTCTTAACATCAATATAGGCCAGCCCGGTGTAACAGCTAAATACAAAAATGTCTCTGGCTACCTGAACCCTGTCTGTAGAGAACTCCTTTGACATGATTAAATCCAATTCCTCTAACGTCAGGAATTCTCTCTCAACTTCTTTTGTTGCCAGGTTAAATCCATAAAATGGATCTTTATTCAACCATCCTTTCTTTACACATTGCAGCACAATTTTTTTGAAGTTCTTTAAATACTTCACAGTGGTATTATGACCGCATTTTCTTTTGCTTCTGAGATAGAAATAATAGTCGGATATAAATTCAAAATCCAGTTTTTGAATTTCAAGATCAGTCACACGATACTTCCACTCAATAAAATCCTTTGTATGTTTCAATGAGGTTTGATAACGTTCTACAGTTAAAGGGGCAAACCCATTTCCAACCAGGCCTTCGATTTGCTCATTATGATGCTTAAATATTTCAAGCAACATTCTTGGCTTCTCCTCAACTCCCAAAAGTTTGTCCTTGATTAAATCAGCCGAGATCGAAATGTTCTTTTGTAGCAATTCTGTGTGAATTGAATACACTCTGTTTTGAAGGAACTCTAAATGGTTATTGATGGTTTTGATGGATTCTTTATTTCCATTTATTCTGCCTGAAGCTGAATTCCATTTATCCGGATTATCACAGTATCGCTTAGACGAGACTTCCGCTCTTTTACCATCCACTGTTATCCGCAAATAAATTGGTACGGGTCCGCTTTCATGATCACGACGTTTTTTTAAATAGAAGCTTAGACCTAATGTTTTACTCACCATAATCTAATTTTTAAAGGTTATAAAATTAGATTTGCGAAACACGAAAGGCAAGATGTTTAAGAATTGAACACGTTGAATTTCAATTAATTACAAAGGTTCTGGTGAGCACTTTTCTGAAAAAAAAGGTGCTCACCGAATCGCTCACCAATGTTTTGAACATTTTTGAACTTTTTGAACAACCTCCGAAAAAAACAAAGCCTGAAAATCAACGATTTGCAAGCTTTTGTTGTCTTTTGATAACTGAATCAGCGGAGACTGAGGGATTCGAACCCTCGATACCCTTTAGAGGTATACACACTTTCCAGGCGTGCTCCTTCAACCACTCGGACAAGTCTCCATCGAAGGGCTGCAAATTTACAGTTTGCTATCGTAGTTTAAATAACTTCTTTGCATTTTCAGTTGTTAATTCTGCTATTTCTTCCATTGATAAATTAGAAAGTGCGGAAAGCTTCTCTGCAACCAACTTAATATAGGCAGGTTCGTTTCGTTTTCCACGGTATGGAACCGGTGCTAAATAAGGTGCGTCTGTTTCAAGAATGACATTGGTTAACCCTATTTTTTCAATCACTTTATCCAAGCCTGCATTTTTAAATGTAACAACGCCTCCAATCCCCAACATAAAACCCAGGTCGATAATTTTTCTTGCCTGTTCCTCATTTCCTGAAAAACAATGAAACACCCCCGTGACCCGGGGATGTTCTTTCACAACATCAATACATTCATCAATGGCATTGCGGGAATGAATTACGATGGGCAAATCGTTTTGGATTGCCACCTCTATTTGTTTATGAAAAGCCTGGTATTGCAATTCCGTAAAAGTTTTGTCCCAATAAAAATCCAGCCCTATTTCTCCTATGGCAATAAATTTTCTTTGCTTCAAATGCTTTTCTATAATGTTTAATTCCTTTTCATAGTCCTGGTTTACAGAGCACGGATGCAAGCCAATCATGGCATAACAATTTTCATAAGTAGCTTCCACGTTAAGCATTGTATCATGCGTTGAAGAATCAATAGCAGGCAGGATAGAAATTTTTACATTGGCTTCCTGCGCTCTTTGCAGCGCAGCCGCCCTGTCATCGTCAAATTCGGGAAGATAAATATGAGCATGAGTATCAATAAAGTACATACTTATAAAAGGTTGTACGGGCAAAGCTTGTAAAAATATTTTAAGAATCCTTTAAACTTGCCGCAATTCAACCGTTCTTAAGACCGTTTAAAGTTTACCACCAAATAATTGGTTATGAAAAAATCAGCACTCTTTACCCGATTGATGACGACTGCCCTGTTTACCTCTCTCGTAATGATCGCCTGTAAAAAAGAACAAAGCGACACTTTCTCTGCGGCAGAAGAAGAACAGGCAGTCAATTATTCCACCCAAACAGAAACCGAAAATGAAGTTGTTTTTAATGACATTTTTGATAATGTGATAGGCGTTAATACAGAAGTAGGCATTGGTGGTACCGGCATCTTTGGCCGTATAGCTGCCAATGGTCGCGAAATGAATCCCGATTCTCTTCCCTCCTGCACACAGATCAGTATTACTCTTTTAAATGCACCAGCCCGCTTTCCAATGAAAATTGCTATTGATTTTGGTGCCGGTTGCATAGGCCGCGATGGTCATAAACGCTCCGGAAAAATCATTACTGAATATGCCGGGAAACTAACCGAACCAGGTAATTCCGCAACCACCCGGTTTGAAAACTTTAAATTCGACAGCATTTCGGTACAAGGCACACATAAGATCACTAATACCACCACCGCAGGCAGCAATCAACGTCAATTCACTATTGATATAACAGATGCCAAATTGAGCAAACCCAATGGCAATTATTCACTGTGGACAAGTCATAGGGTAATTACACAGATTGAAGGCAATGGCACTCCATTCCTGCCGCAGGACGATATTTTCAAAGTAACCGGCAGCAGCCATGGCAAGGTTAAACATGGAGATTTGATGTATGCATGGCGGTCTGAGATTACTGAACCACTGATTAAGAGATTTATCTGCCGCTGGATTTCGAAGGGAATTGTCAAGGTAAGAAGAGAGAATGCCAACTCAAAATGGGAGGCAACATTGAATTATGGACAAGGGGATTGTGACTTCCTGGCTACCCTAACCATTAATGGGACCAGTCGTCCAATTCAATTGCCCCACTAGTAAAAACACCTGAAAATTATTTTGAATTTTATATTCGGAAAAAGTTTTTACCTTTAAACCAGTTTTCATAGGGTACGGATTAAAAACGGGCCAGGGTGTCTACCCAGGCCCTAATTATTTTATAGAGCTTCATCCAGTCTTTTAAAACAAAAGCCTTCTCTTTTTAAGGACTTCAACGTCTCCGGCAATACATAGCTTAAATTCTTAAAAGCTTTTTCGCTGTCATGAAATACAATGATTGAACCACCAACAGTATTATCAAGTACATGTTTCAAACATTGTTGGGGCGAAAAAGAAGAATCAAAGTCTGCACTTAATACATCCCACATAATTATTTTTCCATTGTTGGTTGGCAAAGCGTCAACAATTTTTTTTGCCTGTCTGGCCTTTATTCTCCCATACGGAGGACGAAACAAATTGCTCTTAATAAATTGTGCAGCTTTCAAAACATCATCAACATAGTTTTGATCATCAGTTTTCCATCCATTTAAATGATGATAAGTGTGGTTACCGGTTGCATGACCTTCGCTTATAATTTTTTGATAGACATCGGGATATTTTTCAACATTCTTGCCAATGCAAAAGAAAGTAGCTTTTGCATCAAACTCTTTAAGCAGATCCAATACCCATGGAGTTATTGTTGGATGAGGACCATCATCAAAAGTCAAATACACAGCATTGTCTTCAGCAGGTACACTCCAGACATAAAAAGGGAAAATTTTTTTAGCAATCCATGGAGTTTTAATAAAGTATTTGTGCATCCGCAATTAAAAACTTAGTAGCACGAAGTTAGACGTATAAATGTTGAGTATCCTTTTATATCTCAGATCTCTGACTTCTTACTTCCGACTTCTGATCTGACCTCATACTTCAGACTTCGTACTTTTGCGCACTATGGATAAAGTTCGTGTACGTTTTGCGCCGAGTCCTACCGGCGGTTTGCATTTAGGTGGTGTTCGCACAGTGTTGTACAATTATTTGTTTGCAAAGCAACATGGCGGAGATTTTATTTTACGAATTGAAGACACTGATCAAAGCCGCTATGTTTCCGGTGCGGAAGAGTACATTTTCGAAACATTAAAAT
>JAGIAB010000322.1 GCA_017745135.1 Flavisolibacter sp. | reverse complement strand
CCCACAATCTTAGTCATACTTGCAGGAAGTGTTATTTTAGGAAGCGGGTTAACCAGCAATTGTTTCGAGGAGGTATCTGCACAACCGCTGCTATTGGTGGCAATAAGGTTAATTGTAAAATTGCCGGCCTGGGTAAATTGTTGCCTGGGCGGGTTTTGAATATTGAACCCATTTCCGTTCAGCGACCATTTCCAATTTACAAAAGAAGTATCCTGTATCATGTTAAGTCCTCTGTATGTGACAGAATCGTTGACGCAAATAATAGTATCCGATGGCGAAATATCAATTACCGGACTTTGAACAACTTTTACAGGCCCTGTTTTCAATGTATCTGTACAGCCTAATACTGTATTCACCACCAGCGATACTGTGTAGGTGCCTGGAGTAGTGTAATGATGTACCGGACTTTGAGTACTGTAAGTTGTGCCATCACCAAAATCCCATTCATAATTCCTTATTGGGTCGTTGAATGTAGTAGAGTCGGAAACTGTGATATAACCGCTGTCGCAAAACAGCATTTTATCCAGTGAGTATTTAGCCTTTACTCCTGAAATATTAATGGGGTTGGTACCTGTTATAGGGACAACGCAAATGCCGGAAGGTTCTTTTAAAATTACTCTTGGAGTAAAGTCTCCGAAGTCAATATAGCGATAATCAATTTTATTGATGTTGGTGTCAATTACATTGCCATCACCAAAGTCCCAGATAAATCGCCCGATCATTTGTGAAAAGGCATCAAAGTTTACCATCAAAGGTGTGCAGCCATCTAAAGGTGAGTAATTGATTTTTCCGTCGTTTGGATTGAATACCTGGAGTGTCTTAGTTACTGAATCAACGCAGCCTCCGGGACTTGTTACTTTTAATTTTATAGGGTAAGTATTAGTGGTCGTATAGTAAAGTGAAGGATTGGTTTGTGTGGATGTTGACACGCCTAAATCCCAAAACGATGAGGAATAGAAGTAGGACTGGTTTGTAAACACTGCTTCAAAAGGCGTGCAATAGGTTGTGAAATTATTGGCTGTAAACTCTGCGATAGGCCGGGCCACGTGTATCGTATCTATACTCTTAAGAGAGTCTGTGCATCCCAGTAAATCGGTTACTTTTAGCGTAATCGAATAAAACCCTGTGTCGGGATAAGCATGTGAGGCATCCTGCGTGTTTGCTGTTAAACCATTACCAAAATCCCAGATTGTTGTATAAGGCAGATCACTTTTGGTTTGATTGGAAAAGGCAATAGAAGCATTGGGGCAACTGGCATTGGCAAAACTCCACCCAGCCTTTAAAGTTGACACTTTTACAAAGCCACGTCGAGTAATACTGTCTTTGCAGCCTTTTGCATCGGTAACTACCAGTTTTGCATCGAAATCTGCTATGCTGTCGTATTGATGCTGGAAAGGCGGAGCCGTATAATTTTGAGTAGTACCATCACCAAAATCCCAGTACCAATTTACGATTGGATTTATTCCATCAGTTTTGCTTTCATCAACAAAGGTTGTAGTCATTCCTTTACAGCCGGAACTGCTAATAGAAGAGAAATCGGCGACGGGGCCATTGACTTTTACAGCAGTTTTCGAAACTTCATGACGGCATCCAAAACTGTCAATAGTCGCGAGTGTAATTAAATAATTTCCGGATCGGGAAAAAAGATGAGAAATGGCTGAACTTGACGATGTGGTTACAGGTGAACCATCACCAAAATCCCATTGGTAGTTTCTTATGAGACCTGCGTTTGGCGGTGTTGCAGTCAGCGTAGTGGTAAAAGGTTTGCAGCCTTCAGCAACGCTTGCAGAAGAATTAGGGGTATTGTCTGCAATTTTTATTGTTCGGGTAACTGTGTAAGAACAACTTCCGTTTGTTGTTGTCAAAGAAACATTATAAGAGCCACTGGCAGGAAAGCTATGAACCGGGGGATTTTGACCTGTATAAGTAGTGCCGTCTCCAAAGTCCCAGTTCCATGTAGTGGCCTGTACAGATTTATCTCTGAATGTAAATTGAAGAGGACTGTTACAGTCTGGCGCATATTCAAATCGTGATACGGGCGGCAAGATGGTGGCATAGTTCTTTTTGGTAATCTTATCTTCACAACCATTATTAATGGCGGTAAGCGTTACGCTAATCGGTCCGATATCATTAAACGTATGTTTCGGATCTTTTGCTTTAGACGAAGTGCCATCACTAAACTGCCATAAAAATTCCGTTGCGTTAGTTGATTGATTAATGAATTGTATGCCTGGATTAGCACAGGCGGTCCTGACGTCGGATGTAAAAGCGGCGGTGGGCAGGCTTCCTACTTTGACAGCGTCGTTCACAGTTTGCGTCTCTGTACAGCCACTGCTTGTTGTAATGGTTAGCTTTACCGTGTATGTTCCTTGTGTACTGTAAATATGCGATGGAGCAGCCTCAGTGGACGTTGTTCCATCACCAAAATCCCATAAATAGGTCTTTACCGTATCGAGCGTTTTGATAGTTGCCGAAAAATTGATAGTTGCCGGTATACATCCTTTCGTGGGTAAGTGGGAAAATTTTATCACCGGTCTTTCAATCTGTATATAGGATTTTTTTGTTAGCGTATCACTGCAACCACTTGCACCTTTGGCAATCAAGGTTACGTTGTAAGTACCAAAATTGTTATACGTGTGCGTTGGATTGGCTTCGGTAGATGTGGAACCATCACCAAAATTCCATAGATATGAAGCAGCATTGGTATTGTTGGTAAAATTGGTTGTTAGTGAAGGCTGGCATTTAGTTGTATCCGATGCTGTAAAATTTATTACAGGACCACTGGTTACCGAAATTGTTTTGGTTAACGTATCTGTGCAAACTGCATATTTATTGATCAATGTTACAGTGTAACTGCCTGCTGTATCAAAAATGGTTTGCCCGTTTTGAAAGACGTCAGTTTGCCCATTAGAAAAAACCCATGATGAACTTATAGGCCTTGGGTTAGAATTGTTTTGAAACGTCACCAGGGTCTTCGGACAAATGGTAGTTGGTACAATAAAATCTGTATTGACTTTTCCAATAGATAAATCCACTGCTGATGAATCTACACAACCCTGGTCGCTGCTCACTATTAATGAAACGTGGTAATTTCCGTTAACATTGAAGGAATGCGGTGGACTGGTTGCTGTGGTTGTACTTCCATCGCCAAAACTCCACTCATAAGATAAATTACCGGGTCCGGTTGAGCTGTTAGTAAAATTTACAGTAACGGGTGCCCGGCACACAGTAGGATCGCTATAACTAAAGGAAGGTACAACGCCCTGGGCAACTGAAATATAATTGGGTTTGACAATAATTTTTTTGCAACCTTTATCCGTGCTTACAGTTAGAATTACTGTATATGATCCTGGTTTTTTATAGATATGTTTTGGGTTTTGCTCGCCGGAGGTGGTACCATCTCCAAAATCCCATTTCCAGCCATTGATATTTGTACCTGCAGGTGTTGTGGATAAATCCGTAAATTGAATTACCGTGGGAGAACATCCACTGGTTTTATCCACAATAAAATCTGCCACAGGTTCGCTGTAAACTGTAATGTAAGTTTTGGTTGTTGTGCTGGTTACTCCGTTGGCATAGGTAACTGTTAAGCTGATGGTATAAGAGCCGTTATCAACATAGGTAGCTGCAGGGTTTTGAAGAGTAGACGTGGCGCCATTTCCAAGGTCCCAAAACCATTTGATTGGGCTTCCGCTGGATTGATCCCGGAAGTTTACGATCAATGGGGAGCAACCCGAAGTGATATCTGCTGAAAAATTAGCCGTTTGCGCATAGGATAGAACAGTGCAGGCTAGAAATAAAAGCGTTAGGGTGGTCCTTCTTCTCAAAATCAACGATTTGGGCTTTTTGACAGTTTTCGAAAGCGGTGTTGGAAAAACGAAAAGAAAACTGCAAAAACTATTCCCTCTTTCAAATAATTGAAAGGAAACTGTTATCGGGCAAAAATCTATTGCTTGTCAAGGCGCAAACTCATGAATTCACCATTCAGGGTTTGAGTGGCTTCTACCCAGGTCCAGGAATTATTTGTGATTTTCCAGGTGCCATTCAGCAAAACCAGGGGAGTAATGGCATTTGTAAAATTTGAAGTAATGGTTCGCGT
>JAGIAB010000321.1 GCA_017745135.1 Flavisolibacter sp. | reverse complement strand
TGTTTTATTGCTGAAACGATCAGAATATTTACCCCAGATTTTTACTGCAGTAATTCCCGCCAACTGGCTTAAAATTCCGAAACCAATGATGTAAAAAAGCGGAAGGTGAAAATTATTCATCATGTACACAGTAAAGAAAGGTGTGGCCAGGTTCAATGCAAATGTCCAGGAGGAATTAAAAAGGAGCAGGTTCCTGAAGTTTTTGTCTTTTAGCGGTTTGCTGAAGAGCTTCAGTAAATTTTCTTTGGGCAGGAAGGATTTTGGTTCCGGTGTTTTTGATAGAACATAAGCACCTAAAATTCCAAAAACACCTCCGGTAATGAACATAATCGAGTACGTCATTAGCTCCTGTTGCGGATAATATTTCTTGATGTAGTCCAACACCAACGCCAGCAATAAACTCAAAATCACATTCAGCGTTTGTGTTATTCTGGTGCGGTGCGAAAAATAAGAGCCCAGCTTTTCTTCCGGCACCAGGTCCTTCATCCAGGAATTCCAGCTTGCACCTGCAACCGATCCAAAGAAATAATGAAAGAACAAAAGAAAGATTAGTACCTGTATGCTTGTTCCGGTGGAAAACAAAAAAGGCAGTGAGCCTATTATCAACAAAGGAAACCTTGCAAACAAATTGCTGAACACCGCTACAGCCCTTCTATTGTTGTATCGCTGAACCAGTGCTATTGCAATTAGCTGGAAAATATTGGTAAGTGTAGGAAGCGCAGCCAGTAAACCAATTTGAAAATTAGTGGCGCCCAACATGACTGCCATAGCTACTAAAAAAGTTCCGCCGGTAAATACTGACATGGCTTCCGCTGCCAACCCGTCTTTTACTACAAGGTTGAGTCCACGGTTAACCTCTTTTACTGACAGGGCATCAGACGGCTTTAAGTTCATAGTGATATTGTGTTTTCAAATCGTACAAATCAATAAATGCGAATGCATCTATCAACTTCAACCACGATAATCAAGGGAAAATAAAAAGTTTAGTTATTCGTCAAACCAAGAACACAAAGT
Organism: Flavisolibacter sp.; assembly: GCA_017745135.1. Lineage (GTDB taxonomy): Bacteria > Bacteroidota > Bacteroidia > Chitinophagales > Chitinophagaceae > Flavisolibacter. Next base: position 3,045 of record JAGIAB010000321.1, on the reverse strand, counting down.
TCGTTTGTGATGAAAAAAAATTGAAATCATTAGACGATAGTAAAGCTGTATTCATCGAATTTAAGAATCAAATCACCAACGGCTCAGAAGTCTTTTTCACTCACCTTTTTTTCACATTTCAAATCAGAGTCTAATCTAAAATTTGAAGGAAGTAAACCTGCTTCCGTTTTGAAAAGCACAGTTATGAAGTTGTAGAAGTGTTTCCTCTTTTTCCCAATGAAAAAGGCAGAGATTCATTGCTGCAAACGCTAATGTATCAATGCTTTCATGTTACTGGTGTACTTCTTGATATTCCATTCACTCATTCTTTTTACTATGAAGTTTTTTACATGGCACATACACGGCAGTTATCTTTTTTTTCTTTCACAAGGCAATTACGATATCTACATCCCGGTAACTGAAACAAAAAAGGAAGAAGGTTATTATGGAAGAGGTGAAACTTTTCCTTTTGGTAAGAATGTAATTGAAGTTCCTGCAAGCGAAGTAAAAAATATAGAGTTCGATTGTATCCTTTTTCAAACCAATAAAAATTATTTAGTTGATCAGTATCAAATCCTTTCGGAAGAGCAAAGAAAGCTTCCGCGAATTTATCTCGAGCATGATCCACCCTGGCAGCATCCGACAAATACAAAACACATTATGCAGGATGAAGAAATAACATTTGTTCACGTCACGCATTTTAATCAATTGATGTGGGATAACGGTGATATAAGAACAAAAGTTATTGAGCACGGTGTTATTGATCGGGAAGTACAATTTACCGGTGAGATTGAAAGAGGAATCGTTGTGATCAACAATCTTCCTTCGCGGGGAAGATTGTTGGGACTTGATCTTTTTTTGGAAGCAAGAAAACATGTTCCGCTGGATTTAGTTGGAATGGGAACCGGTGAGTTAGGATTAGGCGAAGTGTTGCACCCCAACCTTCCTTCTTTTGTGAGCAGGTATCGCTTCTTTTTTAATCCTATTCGCTGGACAAGTTTAGGACTTGCTATTTGCGAAGCGATGATGATTGGGATTCCTGTTGTAGGCATGGCAACAACAGAGCTCTCATCTGTTATTCAAAATGAACGTTCTGGTTTTATCCATACTGATCTGAACTATCTCATTGAAAAAATGAAATTGTTGCTTAATAATAAAGAGCTGGCAGTGCAGCTTGGGGCCGAAGGGAAGAGGACAGCTCAGGAGCGATTCAATATTAAACGGTTTGCACAGGAATGGGAAGAACTGTTTGAAAAAGCCATTCATAAACAATCGCAAGGCAGAAAACAAATCATCTCAGCTGGCATGCTCTGATCATTTTAAATCAATTCTATGAGAAGAAAAGTCGCATTCATCAGCGAACATGCCTCGCCGCTTGCCGTATTAGGAGGTGTAGATGCAGGCGGACAAAACGTGTACGTTGCCGAACTGGCTAAATACCTTTCGAAAATGGATTACGATGTGGATGTGTTTACCAGGTGGGAAGATGCCAACACAACACAGGTGGTGAATTGGTTAAGAAATGTGAGAGTGATTCAAATAAAAGCAGGGCTGATAAAATATCTGCCAAAAGAAGAGTTGCTTCAATACATGCCTGAGTTCAGGCGGAACACGATGAAATTTATGGAAAGGGAGGATATTGTATATGATCTTGTTCATGCAAATTTTTTTATGTCCGCTCTTGTTGCAATGGAGCTGAAAGAGATCATGGACATCCCTTACGTAGTTACCTATCATGCCTTGGGTAAAGTGAGGCGCATTCATCAAAAAGAGGCTGATAAATTTCCCATTGAACGATTAGAAATTGAAGAAGAAACTGCTTTACGTGCAGATAAAATACTTGCCGAATGTTCGCAGGATAAAGAAGACCTCTGTACTTTATACCATGTGCCCGAAGCGAAGCTTGCTATTGTGCCCTGCGGTTTTTGTCCTTCTGAATTCTATCCGATCAATCAATCCTATGCAAGAAACTATTTAGGTCTTGATCCGGATGAGAGAATCATTCTTCAACTCGGCAGAATGGTGCCTCGCAAGGGAGTGGATACAGTAATACAGGCTTTATCGCGTTTAAAAACATCCAATCAAAAGATAAGGCTACTAATTGTGGGAGGTGAATCTGATATACCTGATGCGAAACTCTGTCCTGAAATTGGCCGTCTTCGAAAAATTGCAGGGGAATTGGGAGTGGCATCATTCGTAACATTTACCGGGAGAAGAAACCGCAATGTGTTGAAATATTATTTTTCAGCCGCAGACATTTTTGTTACCACACCATGGTACGAGCCTTTTGGTATTACGCCACTCGAATCAATGGCTTGTGGTACACCGGTGATTGGATCAAATGTGGGTGGAATTAAGTACAGTGTAAAAAACGGCGAGACTGGATATCTCGTGCCTCCAAAAGATCCTGAAGCATTAGCCGCTAAACTGGATTATTTGCTGTGTCATAAAATGCTTTTGAAAAAAATGCAGGTGAATTGTTTGCGCAGAGTGCACAAGCTGTTTACATGGAAAACCATTGCGGATTCGGTAGTAAAAGTTTATGAAGAGGTATTGAAAGGAAGGGAAATACATAGGAGCACTCCTGTTTATCAATTGCAAAATTCAAAAGTTCAACTGAAGAAAATAAAATGATTGGAATGGATGCACACTTACGAAAAGCTGTTTTTATTGACAAGGATGGGACGCTGATTCCGGACATTCCTTACAATGTAAACCCGGATCGCATTACCATTGATAATGAAACCATCGAAGGGTTACGATTGTTAAAGGAAGAAGGTTTTTTACTGGTAGTGGTTTCTAACCAGGCAGGAATAGCAAAAGGATATTTCGAAGAAAAAGATTTGGAACAGGTATGGAACAAAATATCAGCCATTCTGCAAACGCACGGCTTATCGATTGACGCATTTTACTATTGTCCGCATGAACCCAACGGCATCGTTCAGCAATATGCAGTAGTATGCGATTGCAGGAAACCACAGCCGGGAATGATCCTGAAAGCAGCCAGTGAATTAAAGATCAATCTTTCGCAATCATGGATGATCGGGGATATTTTAAACGATGTGG
>JAGIAB010000320.1 GCA_017745135.1 Flavisolibacter sp. | reverse complement strand
GATCAAAAATACCTACACTTCACCCGCCGATTCCATTTACAGCAACTACATACAAAAGTACTATAGCAACATCACCAGCTTTAAAAGAGGTATGGCGGCACCTGAATTCACCCTCGAAAACGACAAAGGAGAAAAACTGAACCTTGCTACCTTCCGTGGAAAAGTAGTATACCTCGACTTCTGGTATGCCACCTGCGGCCCCTGCCATGCTTTATTCAGCACCATTGCGCCGGTGAAAAAACACTTCGCCAACCGGCCGGAAGTAGTCTTCTTCAACGTCTCCATCGATCCCCGTACCACCTGGCTCGATGCACTGAAAAAATATACGATAGCCGGTTACCATGCATACACGGAAGGCAAAAAAGGCGACCATCCTATCATCAGCGCCTATAAAGTAGGCGGCTACCCTACCACCTGCCTCATCGACCGGAATGGCAAAATATTCCTGGCCACACCGTCCACTCAACCGGCCGAACTTATACAACAAATTGAACAAGCGTTAATCCATTAAATACAGCGTTTTCTTTGAATGCATCTTACCTATCGCCTCATTGATAAATTCTCGTGTACCCATTTCGCTTCTTCTTCTGGTGTTACTTTGTCTAAGGTGCTGCTAATTCTGCTAAATGTTGAATGTGGAAAGTCATAAGGATTGCTATCGTCAAAATAAGGCCCAACAACACCCAAAATCCAACCATCCTTTGCAGCCCAATGCGGTTCGTTAACCCTGTACTTAAAAACCTCATAGTGGACAAAATTATTCTGTCCGTCAAAGTCAAAAGTTACTCGTTTGATATGTTCTATTTCGTCTGGGCAAGCATCAAGTTCGGTAGGAAACTCCAACCAGTTTGCAAGGTTACTTTCTGCTCCTGCAATTAGATTATTGTATTCTTTCGGAAAAAGATCTATTTTATTGTGATCTACCAATAATCGAAAGGCCGCTTCTCTTGTCATTATATTTTTCGCAAATGGTAACACATCTTTGTCAGTCAGCTCTTGCCCACTTTCAAGTTTGTCATAAAGCTCCTTAACTCTAAAAAAACGTTCTGCACTAAGCTTATTCCTTTGTCGCCTGACAGTAATAATCCTGTAAATAGCAAAAACTACAATTACCAAAACTAAAATTCCAATTACTATAAAACCTATTTTCATTATTTTCCAGCTTGTGCTATATTGTTATATCGTCGATTTCTTTCGCAAAATAGCTTTTAACCAAATAGCATCCAATTAGATAATTTTTCGAATAAACCTCATCATTAACAGCAATAGGTTTAGTATTCTTAAACTGTTTTATTGTCGTTTGTAAATCTTCAATGAATACTTTTCTTTGTGCAGGCAGAACAAAAAAATAGAATTTGTCAAATTTGACGACATCAAAATAAAGTATCTCTTTAGCAGACTTTAGAACAACAGTATTGGAATTTTTAATAGTCCACGAACCGCTGTCAACCGCAAACTTTGCCATACAGCTAAAGTCATTTTTTTGAAATGTCATATTTGAGTCCAGTCTAAAGCTATACCCACCCAAACCGTCACTCTTATAAAAACCTCCTATAATATCCTTACAGGTAATTGAATCAACAATTGTCAGTCCTTCTGTAGTTTTATAAATATTCTTCTCAGGTACTTGTCCATATGAAAGTGTCGAAAACAATAAAACGATCATTATCATTATTCTTGTCATGGTAAAGTATCAATTACGACAATAGATTCCAGCTTATTCTCATTCGCACTTACTCCAGCCTTCTTTTATTTTGTCACCAAGTACCGAATTGTCTATATCTGCATTCACAACAATATCAGCACCTTTGACGCCTAAGAACCCTCTGTCCTTACCAATATGTCCGCCATTTTTTGTCGGACCAATTATTATCTGGTTTTGCTTTAGCACAATTGTTAAGTATAAAGCATTCTTGTGATGCTCTTTACCATTTTTAAACCCGGCTTTGTCTAAAAAGTCCTGATAATGTTTTTTATACTCTTTGGGTATCGCCAACCCAAACCTTGTTAAGTTGAGATGGTGGCGAATTGTTGAGCCTAAAACATTCTTATCTGTATCAAGGGGAAGTATCGAAATATTTGTCGAAGAAATACCAAATCCTTCTTTAACTCTGTCAATAGTTTCAATAAGTATTTTGTCTGGATACAACGTTGCACCTGCGTGCAGGGTATTAACATTCAGTCTGGCATCTTTCTGCCGCTTAAATATATTTATAATTTTCATCAAACATTAACTACTTCAAGACATTGTGGATAGCTACTAATATACTCAATAGCAACCAATTTTAGTAACTTACCTGCTCAATAGAACAAAATGCTATTTAATGGCACTCCCACCCGACAGACAACAACTCTTCTTCGAAACCCTCAACGGCAACAAACCCCATTAAAGTTCGGAATCAGAGGACAACCTGAAAGTATATACAGTACCGGACACGAAGAAAGTTACCACGTTGCCTGCAAGGGCAGTTACGACCTTTGTACTGGAAAAATAAACGACCACGATTGACTAAGGCTTACTGTTGTAAACTTTGTCCCACGAAACTACTTCACCAAGTTCACCATCTTTAATATCAAATTTTAGCGTATTAAATAACTTAGTAGCTTTTTCTACCCAGGAAGTTTGTGTCACTATTCTATTAGTATTGTACTCCTTGATTAAATACACTTTTGGCACATAGTATACTTCATTATATTGCGCCTGAAGATTCCATTTATTATAATTGTGACGCCAAATTTCATTGCATTCTACTAATGGATAATAGCAATCATCCTTGCCAAAGCTCTCCGCAGTTGAAGCATTGTTTATTGCAGCCCAATTTTTATAAAGTTCATTAACTCCTGGTTTTGATGGATTACCTGGACTATTTTCCGATTGAGGATTTAATACATATAGATCTAAGTCTTTTATGAATTTTTCTACAAAAAGGAAAGCATCCTGCCCAAAGAAATCGGGACGAATAAAGTTGATATTAAACATAAAACGAACATTTTCAAAGCCGTCAAATCCTTCAAAAAGCTCGTTGTAGTTTTCGAAATCACCTTCATCAGTCGTTTCAAAGCAGAAATAAACACCTGTATCTTCATTATCAAACCACCATTGAGTATTCTGTTCGTTGGGCTTAGTTAAGTTTTCTGCTAAATAGTCCCGTATAGCCTGCCCTATTAGTGGTGAACCTTTTTGTTTATAAAAAAATAAATCGTAGCTCATATATAATATTCATAGATGATCTGAGGCTGATTTTGGTCGTTCAGGTAACACCTTTTGAAGGAATTTCCTTCACCTTATTGAAGTGACTGCATATGGCTTGTCCTTCACACTTTTCCATTCGTGTTCTACCTGCGTCATCAGAAGCGCATTGTCAAACTGTACTGAACCTTTAGGAAACACCTGCTCATCCCCGAAGAAGCTGGAGTGTACATTTTGAACAACAAGTGGTCGTACCTGCCATTTGTACGTCTCAAGTTTCAGCCCTTCAAATTTGTGACGGCCTGGCGAATATCCAACTGCACCCTTTTCGAAGAAATCCGACACGTTTTCAATCGTCTCAAAAATGGACTTCGTGTCAAAGCTATCAGTCTCCTTAGCGTCTATCGAAATACTGGTACCATCTGAGCTGATGAAGTCAACATGATAATTGCTGTCAGCTTCTCTTACGTTGAACCTGGCTAAGTAATGTTTACCTGGGAAAAGCCGCCCCCCGACAAGCGTATTTAATCTAAGTGATGTGTCACGGCGGGGAACATAGACACCTTCTTTAGTACCGCCGTCTTCGTCCCACTCAACGGCAATCCGGTGTGCTCCATTCTCGGATGAGACACCTATAAAGTCCGGCAATCCTTTTGGCTTGATATTTTTAAGCCGGATGAGACAAATGCCAACTATCGCCTTGCCTTTATAAACCTTTGGCCTGAACGGTTCAGGAATGATTTTCCGAACAACCTCAAGGTCTGCCGTAAAGTTTACCAAAATTCGTCTGTCAATGTAACCATGTATAGTTGGCAGTATCATTTCTCATTATTTCTTATAAAAGAAGTAAGCATCCTCAACTGTTGGTTGCCAATTTTCATTTTTACTTTGCAAAAAAATTTATATTTATCATATTGGGGATGATGTCCGATTATTTTTGTACCAGCATCGAC
>JAGIAB010000031.1 GCA_017745135.1 Flavisolibacter sp. | reverse complement strand
ATGAAAACACTTTATTTTTCTGATGGCAGCAATAATTTGTACCCTGCCATTTTCCTTCTGATGCGGATAAGCAATATTCTGAGTCTGCTAACAACAAATACAAATTACAACTCAGTCCTGCAAATTGTTCATCTTATCATTATGACTGACCAATACTACAGAAACGGAAGTGGACGCAGGCAATAATAAAGTTAAGAACTCCAATACATCTACTGCCGATATTACTTACTCTATCAATCAAGACAGCGCTGGCAACTACCACTTTAACATGAAATATGACAAGTTGCGCATGTCCCTAAAAAATTGCTTTGAAGGTTTACAAAGGCCCGGACATTTTTGTTCCTAATGCCTTTACGCCAAATAATGATGGGCGCAATGATGTTTTAAAAGCGATTCCTGTGGGTATAAAGGTTTTCAAATATTTTGTGATCTACAATCGCTATGGAGAGAAGATTTTTCATTCTACTAATCCAAGTCAGGGATGGAACGGAAATCTTAATGGCCGCCTTCAGCCGAATGGAGTTTTTGTTTGGTATGCAGAAGGAGAGGATGTTAATGGTAAACTCATAACACGCAAAGGAACAGTATTGTTGTTACAATAATCAAACAAGCGATTTTTATGCGCCAGAGGAATATTTTGTTTTAATTAGCTTGAGTGAAGTAGGCTTCGTATGGATTTATTTGAGATGAGATGCTATTAGACAGATTCCAATTCTTTTGACGCCGAGTCCACAAACAACGGCATAAAGACCATCAGTGAGACATTGACCTGGAAGGTATCTATAGGCGGACTGTAGGAGTTCATCAGTTTGAAATTATGTTATAATCGTTGCGCTTTTAAAACAAAGGCGGTTCTGAAGCCGCAACAAAAACACGTTTGGGAGGAAGCTTTTTATTTGCTTCGGTATTTACAATAACTGCTATGGCTTTTATCAATACTTTGCTGCCTGCGGATTTTTCTTCAGCCCCGTCATTACCGGTAGAAACTTTGGAGAAGTTTTGGAGAAAGAAAAGGCAACAGCCTGCCGCAACCAGTTTTTTCATAGTATGGGATTAGGTCTCAAAAATATAAATACCAATCCCGTTGTGCAACAGTTTCTATATCTAATTAATAAAACAGCGAGAAAACCTTTGAGGCAGTTCGTGTTTTTTCGGCGATAGATTGGGGAATTCTCCGATTAAAATGCATGAGAGAGCGAATTCAATAATTGCAGGCCGGCAGGTTAAAATATGCATTTAAGAAAATGGTAACCAGGCCTATTCAAAAACCCGGTTACCGGAATAGGTTGATCAATATCTCTGTACGATTCTAAACAGAAATCTTTGAGGTTCGGATGTTGCACCCGATTCCCTTCTTTGTTGTTTTAGAAGATCGGATTTCCAAAAAGCATTGGCTTTAGCTGTGTCGTTTACCGCCACAACCAGGAATACATTATGATCATCATCCACATCATGTCCGTAAGCCCTGTCGGTTAATCCATTGTCTGTTCTTGTTTGCCTGTGACTTTCAAATACTTTTCGCCAGTTTTCAAAATCTTTTACTGTAAAGGTGGTCCGCGATCTTATAGTAGTGCCAATAGTAGCGGTATCCTGGTAAACTAACCTGATAAAGCTGAAGGAAGGGGTGCCAACAACTCCTCCTTTTTGCATGGCTTGTTTCAGGCCCGGATCTTTAGCGAATGCTTTGGCCTTATTGATATCATCTGCTTTAACCGCAACCAGTATCATGTTTGAATCTTCTATGCTGCGTCCAATAACATAATTGTGCAGGCCGGATGCAAGCCGCATGGAATCGTGTGCATCGTAAGAGGCTTTCCATTTTGCAAAATCAGCAACCCGGTGTGTTGCCGTCATTATGTCCTGGGGAGAGGTAACCACAGTGGAAGTTGTAGAAGCATTGTTGATGTGTGTTGTGCTGTCAGCCGGTGAATTGTTAGCGTTGTTTTTTTGTTCGTTTGATCCGCAGGAGGTGAAAAAGATAGCTGTGGCTGAGCAAATCAGCGCAGTAAATCTGAGCTTGTTCATGATTTTAAGTTTTTTGAGTGATTGAAAGAGAGGGCAGCGGCGATGGTAGACAAAGGGGTAAAGAGAATTAAATATACTACTTTCTTGCTGGTGTTACTTTTGGAAGTATTGGGTGGGAAATAGGTATAGGAAAGACCGGAGGGAGTTAGGGTAGTGTCTCAATTTCTTTCAACCTCACCCCAATAAAACTCCCATGATATGGGAGTCGTCCAACCCCTCTCCATGTGGAGAGGGGCGGCAGAGTCTCCGAAAATCGGAGAATAAATTGGGGTGAGGTTGAAACTAAATAAACTGAAACACTACCGAAAGTAATGTTGTTTTATTTCTTTAAAAACTCCAGCAAATAATCAACAAGAAATGCCGGCCAGAACAAAGCTTTAAAAAATCCGATCACTCCAATCCAGAAACTGGTAGCTGCCTGCAGGAAATAGATAAGAGCACCAATAAATCCTAAGCCGTAAATAGCGGGGCCGGAATTGTTTCTTGCATTGCCGGAAGAAAATTCCATTTTTAGAAATTTTAATCCACAAAATAAAAATACTGCTTGTTGTTTAGCGATGACCGGTAGCAGAAGAGGGAATGATTGCAATCAGGATTTTGGCTTCCTGTTGTTAGTAGCTTCTTGTAGCCGGGCAGCCCACTCTTTTTTCTCTTCTGCCGGAAGGCAAGCCAACAATCTGTTTATACTTATCAAAGAAATAACGGATGGTGTATGTGAATGCAATGTAGTAATAGCCATCTTTATGTTCAGGATTGCCGCGTGGACTTCCTGCAACAGGATAAGGAGCACCATTGACTTCATCTCCACGCCAGGCTAAATCTACAGCAGTTTGACCGCGGGCATTGAGTAATGCGGTTTGATCAACATAATTCGTGCTTACATCGTCAAGGTAATCGGTAAAAGTTTTCCGGTAGCCTAATTCAAGTCCAATGCGCATGTCTTCATTCAGTGCATAGCTAACACCCAAACCAACAGGAATACTGAAGCCTGTAAGTTTATAATTGTCTACTCCCTGAACAAAGCCTTGTCCCTCCGTACTGAGTGGCTTTAGAAACCTTTTTACACTATCCTTTGTATACGGATTGAAATGGTACAAACCAATGCCTGCAAAAACATAGGGCGTCCACCATTTATCATTCAAACTGAAAATATGATACTGTGCTCCAAGCTCCCAATCAAAAAGCTTTGTGCGAAAGTTTAAATTGCGTTGTTTCATTGAAGCCGTTCCTTTTTTGTCATCTGCTCTTAGTGAAGTCAGAGTAAGATAGCTGCGGGCTGTCAGGTGTTCGGAAAGATCGTACCTGGCACCGATAGAACCCATGATTTTTGTTTGCGAAAGCGTTATGGAATGAGCTTTCAAATCACCCTGGTAACCTGCCAATCCAAGCCTGGCGGAGAAATGAAAATTTTGTGCAAGAGTAATTAGTGGAAAACAGCAAAAGGTTGCTAACAGTTTTTTCATAGTATTGAATTAACGCAAAGTATTGCACAATAGTACTTCTTTTAAAGAATAAATCACAGTCGATAAACATAGCTCCTTGATTGTTATTATTAACAGGAGTTCCGGTTTTGTTCTTCGCCTGTATGAATTTCATTTGTCTTAGTACTTCAGTTATTTTTTTAGGAGCCGTTCATGAATACTGCTACCGGAAACCTATTTGCTGCAATTGTGAAATTTCATAAATGAAATACCACTGTAAAAGAGATTTACAGAAATAAATATTGCAAACACTATTGATTTTTTTTAGGTGATGGAATTTGTGAAACAGAAAAATTTAAAGATGGTATCGATAATGCCGATCGTGATGCAACATTATAAATGAGAAATTATATCACTTATGAAAATCGCAAGCAAACGATTATAATGTTAAATGGTGGTGATAGGTTTCAAAGATTTATCCTCAAAGATAACCGGGATACATCAGCGCTGCAGGATTCCATTTCCATTGCAAGCTGATCAATTACTTGAATGCAAGTTGTTATAAAATTGAAGACATTAAATCATTAGGGGAATTTTCTTACACGGTTTTTGATACAGGGCGTTTTTAAGTTAGTGATTTTTATTTTATCAAAGTGGTATCAAATTTGAGAATGCCAAGTAGTTAAAAGCTAACGTATGAAAGGCATGAGATCAATTACAGGGGTATTACTTTTATGCTTAACCGTAAGTTGTCATAAAGATCAAATTAAAGTCGATGCCGGGCAAGAAAATAATACAGCAACCATTGCTTCTCTGAAAAATGGAATTATTGAATCAGATTGGATAGCAAGCTCTACTTCAGAAGTGGCTAGTCAGCCAAGTCACTCCGTTTACCACATTGAAATTAATGCAGGGAACTTTACCCATCCTGGTAATACAGTACTCGTTTTCAGGAAAGATAAAGCCACCCATCATTCTGTGGCTATTCCTTACGAAGAAACAAGAGGTAATCAAAAAATTTACTGGTATTACGAAGTTGTCGGCGATGAGATAATGATCTCCGCCGATGTTTATGGAGGGGGCGCGGATCCTTTTACAACAAGCGCATTCAAATATTTAGTTGTTAGCAACGCAGCCATGCAGGATATGAAAAGAAGAGGTATAAACAGAACGCAGTTGATGACGATATCCTATGAAAATTTCATGGAGTTAAACCAATGAAAGGATTATAAACTTTAGAAAAATGTGCAGGAAAATTTTAGCTCTTTCTTTCTTATTTATCTCAGTGAGAATGAATGCCCAGCAATTGATCAATGATAAAATTGACATTATAGCTGGAAGTGGTGTTTATAAAATCAATGCCGTGATTTATCTGCCAAGGAATTATTCTTCTGGTACGAGCTATCCTTTAGTAATTTATGCTCATGGAGTCGCCCAGGCAGGCTCTGATATCAGCAAAATGTATGTTACGGGATTACCAAGAGTTTTGCAAAATGGTTATATCCCTCCCTTTGATTTTATTATGATAGCTCCGCAACATGGTTCTTTTGGGCCGGACCCGGCGTGGCTTCCTGGAATTTTAGAAGATGCAAATAGCCGGTGGAAAATTGACAATTCAAGAATATATGTTACCGGAAATAGTGCCGGCGGATGGATGGCCTACGGATCACAGATGAATGTAAGCACAACTGTAGCTCAGAAAATTGCTGCAATTGTACCGGTTTCTGGTGCAACACAGGATATCAACAAAAATAATTTTTCATGGTTTGCTACAAGTAAAACACCGGTGTGGGCAATCGTTGGCGAACTGGACCCAAGCTATCGGGATCAGAATATTTATATGGTTAATGAAATCAACAAACAAGTTGCCAATCTTGCTTTTTTAACCATTCGTCCGGGGGAAGGACATGGCAACTGGGACCCAATTTATAATGGAACTTTAAGTGCGAATGGAAAAAATATTTGGAGCTGGATGTACCAGTTTACAAAAGGTGCTTCCAGTACACCTCCACCAGCTTCACCACCTCCTCCGCCCCCGACTTCGGGAGCCGGGCAATTGATCAATGATAAGATAGATGTAGTTGCCGGAAGTGGTGTTTATAATACGAATGCCGTAATTTACCTGCCGCCAAATTATTCTACTTCGACATCTTATCCTTTGGTGATTTATTGTCATGGCTCACAGGAAGCAGGGTCAGATATTAATCGATTGTATGCATCGGGAACCCTTCCCCAAATTTTAAAAGGTGGTTATGTTCCTTCGTTCAACTTCATTATGGTGGCTGCACAAAGGAGTTCTTACAGCATTGACCCAAATTGGCTAACTGCCATTATTGAAGAAAGCCAGAAACGATGGAATATTAATTTGAGTCGCATTTATGTAATTGGACATGATGCGGGGGGCTGGGGTGTTTATGGTTCTCAAATGAACGTTGATCAAACACTTGCTAATACAATTGCAGCAATTGCTGTTACTTCCGGTGTTACTCAGGATGTCAATAAAAATAATTTTGGATGGTTCAGTACAAGTAAAACGCCTGTGTGGGCCATTGTTGGAAGCTCGGATGTTACTTACAGGGAACAGAATTCGTATATGGTGAATGAGATTAATAAAAGAGTTCCCAATCTTGCATCTATTACAGTTCGTTCAGGTATTGGGCACAATGCCTGGAGTGAAGTATACAACGGGATGGTTAAAAATAGTGCAGGGAAAAACATATGGGAATGGTTGTACCAATTCACCAATTAATAATACACTGGTAAATAGTAAAAGGCTTTGCTGCATTTCGGCAAAGCCATTCATTTTAGTGATTGCTCAGTAGCCCATCAGTATATTCCAATTAGACGTGTGAATGAGATAAGTAATTTTAAAGCGTTACATCATTTGTCTTATTGTTCAAAATGATTTTATAGACCTTCCCAACTGATATAAATCATTCCCTTTCTTAATTCCGCTTAAGAAGTTTGTTGGTGATTATTGCTTGCTAAATTCTCCGGTATGGAAGAGAAACAAACCAGTATTGTCCGGTCCAAACAAGAAAGTAAAAGTCGAGATCAATATTCAACGTAAAGGTTGCAAACTCTGTACAATTGAATGTAAAGAACACGCACTTACTCTTAGTGAGTCTATCAATATCAAAGGCTACCGATATGTAACTGTCAATAATGATTTATGCACCGGCTGCGTTAATTGTGCATTGATTTGTCACGATGCTGTTATTATCGCTCCCAGTCTGAATCAGGCATTGTTTAAAAAATTATTTCCTTAACAGTTCAGCCAGTTTTCTGAAACTTTCATAAGGGCCTTTGTTTACAAAAGTGTTCACCAGCCATGGTGGTATGTGACCGCCGGGTTCTGCTTCGAAAACATAAACGATGTTCAATTTATTAAGTGCCGGAACCGTTACCTGCCAGGTGTTGGCAGATTTTGGTACACGAACTTTGCCGCCCACTTCGGGTAAATAATCGGGCATACCTTCTGCTTCAATATTCAGGGTTTGATTGGCAGCATCTTTTTGGAATTTAATATGCACCACGGCATCACGGTTTTGCATGGGCCATGGAAGTGTGGTTTCTGTGTAATAGTAATATTCGTTACTGCTCACTCTTTTTAAAATGTAAGATTGCTTGGTGTTGTAAATCCAGGTCCTGTGATTATTGACATCGTTGAGGATCTTTACCAGTTTATCAAGAGTGCCATCAATAGTACATTCAACTTTAATTCGTTTGTAGTTGGAACCAGACATATCTGATTTATAGATCTGGATCCAATTCTCATTGCTAACGAGCATCCAGTCCCTTTGAGGAAAGGCAAAACCGCTCAGTAGCAATCCGAACAGGAGAAAAATGATATTTAAAGAAAAACGTTTCATTGTGTTTGTTGACAGTGTAAAGGTCTCATTGTTTCGACACTGAAATATTGACTTATGACAGTTTAAAAACTATTCTTTGTCAGTTTAAACAATGATGTTTAGACAAAACCCAGGGAAATGGAGCAAAAACCCAGGCGTTTATTGCATTTGCGCAGGAGACATGAACGTCGGAAATGATTTGTTAAGGTGGTTTAATTAGAATTGCAGAGGTTCAAGAATTTTTCAATTCTATCCAGACGGGAGCATGGTCACTTGTCTTTTCCCATCCGCGAACATGACGGTCGACACCGGCAGCAACAAGCCGTTTTTCAACTTTAGGGCTTAATAAAAAATGGTCGATTCTTAATCCTGCATTCCTGCCGTAGGCATTGCGGAAATAATCCCAGAAGGTATAAATGATTTCATCCGGATAAAGCTTTCTAATGGCATCGGTCCACCCCTGGTCAATTAGCTTTTTAAATGCGGCACGGGTTTCGGGGCGAAACAAGGCATCATCCACCCAACGCTCCGGTTTATAAACATCTTTTTCCGTTGGCATCACATTAAAATCGCCGGTAAGCAAAACAGGCTTTCCCGAATCGAGAAGTTTTGCAGCATGTTGTGTCAAACGTTCAAACCAGGCAAGTTTATAATCGAATTTCGGTCCGGGTGCAGGATTGCCATTTGGCAAATAAAGACAACCGATCAGTAAGCCATTCACAGTTGCTTCGATATAGCGGCTATGAAGGTCATCAGGATCGCCGGGAAGACCACGCAATACTTCCTGCGGCGCTTCATTTCGCGAAAGGATGGCTACGCCGTTCCAGCTTTTTTGTCCGTGCCAGATGGCATGATAACCTGCATCCTGTATCGCTTTCTCCGGAAATTTTTCCTGCGGCGCTTTTAATTCCTGAAGGCAAACCACATCTGGTTTTGTTTCGTTCAACCATTGCAGAAGTACAGGCAAGCGGCCGTTAATTCCATTGACATTATAAGTAGCAATTCTCATTTTTATAGATTTGATTCGCGAGAATCGAATTTAAATTTTAATTGATTAAGACAGCTTCGTTCAAGATCAAAATTTTTGTTGGGGGAATAAAAAGTTTTTCTCACCTAGCTTTGTATCATTCACCCTTCACCGCTTTGTCTAACTCAAAAAACTTAGTCATGTTCATTGGGCATTTTGGTGCAGGGCTAGCTTTTAAAAGAACAGCACGTCCCCTTTCGTTGGGACTTCTTTTTTTAGCAGCTCAATTTCTTGATCTTCTTTGGCCAACACTTTTGTTATTGAATATAGACATGTTCAAATCAGTGCTGATAAAAACGATGTGATTCCTTTGTTGTTTACTGATTATCCTTATTCGCATAGTTTGGCCATGGTGTTGGTTTGGTCGGCATTGTTCTTTGTTGTGTATTGGTTATTCAGGAGAGATGTTCGAAGTGCGTTGATACTGGGCCTTTCGTTCATTTACCTGATCTTCCATTGTATCCGGGCAATTCTCCATTGGTTGGTTTGGAATTGTGGAGATCACCACTTGCAACAGCAATCGTTGAAGGATTGATTTTTTTAATTGGAGTCGTTCTTTACTTAAAGACAACCACTCCAAAAAATAAAACAGGTGTAATTGTATTTTGGGTATTGATTGGATTATTGGTGGTTTCTCATATTGCCAATTTGTTTTCTCCTCCACCACCTTCGGTAAAGGCAATAGCATGGGCAGGAGAGGCCATGTGGTTGTTTGTACTACTTGGCTTCTGGGTGGACAGAAACCGGATTGCTAAATCGTAACATCATTTTTTTGGTCATCAATTTGTTTTCAGGCATAGCAGCGGGTGACCGCGGTCATTTTTTACGCAATGGTTCTGTGCGAGATTTGAAGAGTACAAATGATCTTTATGTACAAGTATGTCCTTTTGTGGTTCCCCATGCTGTTGATTGCAATTGTCAATGGAGCATTGAGGGATCTTTGGTATAAAAAATATACCGGTGATTTAACAGCGCATCAAATTTCAACCTTTACATTACTTCTTTTCTTTGGATTGTTTATGGGTTTTGTGTTTCAAAAATTTCCTCCTTCATCATCAATGCAGGCACTATTGATTGGCATTGTTTGGTTAGCCATGACCTTACTCTTTGAATTTGGTTTTGGAAGATGGAGGGGAAATTCATTAGAAAAATTACTGCAAGATTATAACCTGTTGAAAGGAAGATTATGGGTGTTAATTTCCCTATTTGTACTGGTTGCGCCTTATCTTTTTTACAGGTTCAAACATTGAATTGATATTGTTCGGTGCGAACAACTTTGCATCCAATACAATGACGAGTGACATCTGTTTATTCAAAGCATACACCTGCTTTTAAAGACATAATAGATGCGGAAATGTTTTTGAAAGTAATTTTTGTCATTGACTTGTTTACTACGGGAAAAGCGGGTTATCTTTAGTAAGAGAGGATTGGGAAGACGAAGATAATTTTCAAAGTCACTATCCAACCACTACAATGCGATTGCTTGCAATTGATCTTGGCGGTACCAAATTAGCCATTGGTGTATTCACAACTGATGGAGATCTGATTGCTGAGGAAAAACTTCCCATCGATAAAAGAAGCGGCGATGAAGTTGGCCAGTTGCTTTCTCAAAAAATTAAAGACCTTCTTTCACAATGCGCAGAAGAAAAAAGTATTCAATCCATAGGCATTTCAATACCGGGAATTTTTTATAAAGACAAGGGAACTGTTTGGGCGCCTAACATACCTGGCTGGGAAAATTATCCTCTATTAAAAGAAGTGCAATGCATCGCCGGTGATGTTTCGGTCACTATTGACAGTGATCGTTCCTGCTACATTTTAGGCGAGTGGTGGAAGGGTGCAGCAAAAGGTTGTACCGATGCCATTTTTATTGCAGTAGGTACAGGCATCGGTGCCGGGATTTTAGTTGATGGAAAGATTTTGAGAGGCGCCAATGATATTGCTGGGGCGGTTGGTTGGATGACCTTGGAACGGCCGTTTCAACAGGACTATATTGAGTGCGGTTGTTTTGAAAGCAGTGCATCAGGTGATGGTATTGCTAAACTTGCCCGGAAATTTTTGTCAACAACTGGTGATTATACCGGAATCCTGAACGTTAAACCGGTGAATGCCATTACTGCTGTTGATGTTTTTGATGCTTATGATAAAGGAGATGCGATCGCTAGAAAAGTAATTGATCATTGTATTGAATATTGGGGAATGGCAGTTGCCAATCTCGTAAGCCTGTTCAATCCCCAGAAAATTATTTTTGGCGGAGGCGTGTTTGGACCTGCGATGCAATTTATTCCTGCTATTTATGAAGAAGCGGTGAAATGGGCTCAGCCAATAAGTATGAAGAAGGTGAAACTCGAAGCTTCCCTGCTTGGCTCCAATGCAGGATTGTATGGAGCTGCGTACGCGGCAAAACAAAACCTCTACAACTTAAACGGTTCTCATGAAAAATAACTTAGCCGCTTTTGTTGCCGCTTGTGCAGGTATGTTTCTTTTCGGAGTTACACTCATCACACTGGGCTCAGTTGCTACAGATCTCAAAGAAAAATTTCAGTTGGATGGAATTGCTGCAGGCACCCTGTTTTCAATTCTGCCATTCGGCATTCTTAGCGGCTCGCTGATCTTTGGTCCTGTGTGCGATCGTTATGGCTACAAGCTGCTTTTGATACTTGCGTGCATAGGCATGTTTGCAGGATTCGAAGGCATCGCCTTCAGTAATTCGTTAAGCGGTTTAAAGATCAGTGTTTTTGTTTTTGGACTTGGAGGCGGAATCATCAATGGGGGAACCAATGCTGTTGTAGCCGATATCAGTCCCAAACACAAAGGCGCAAACTTAAGTTTGTTAGGTGTGTTCTTTGGATTGGGTGCATTGGGTATGCCGCTGGTGTTGGGCATGCTTTCAAAAAATGTTTCTTCATTTAGCGTAGTGGCCGCTGTGGGATGGCTGACATTGATTGTGGCGATCTCTTATTTTTTTATTTCGTTTCCACCTGCTAAACAAAATACCAGTCCGGCGTCTGCTAATTGGCAAAGTCTTTTAAAATGGTTGCTGCTGTTCATTGCATTTTTTCTTTTCTTTCAAAGCAGCTTTGAGGCCATTATTAATAACTGGGCAACTACGTATCTTACCACTAAGGGAGTCATGGAGGAACAGCAGGCTTTGTTCGCATTGTCGCTGCATATTGCCGGCATGGTTGCCATGCGTTTATTAGCGGGCAGTATATTTCGTAAAGTTTCAGAAGTGAAGATCATGTGGGCTTGTTTGATCATGCTTGCTCTTGGAGTTGCCCTGATGCAGTTTGGAAACAATCAAACGATTATCATCTCCGGTCTTGTATTTTCCGGTGCAGGGCTTGCAGGCGGCTTTCCTTTAATGTTGGGCATCACGGGAAAACATTTTGCACATCTTTCGGGAACAGCGTTCAGTTTTATTTTTACCGTTGCCCTGATTGGCAATATGCTGATCAATTACCTGATGGGAATTATTGTTGACCGTTATGGCGTACTTCATCTTACAACCATTGCTTTTATTGAAGTTGCTGTTATGACCCTGCTTTTTTATTTCATCATTCAACAATTAAAAACCACTAAATAGAAATTTATGTTAGCAAAACAATGGCTTACGAATGCAAGAAATGTTATGTCAGACATAGAAGAAACACAAGCAGATAATATCCGTAAAGCGGCAGAACTAATGGCCGATAGTATTGAAGCCGGCAGATGGGTACATACGTTTGGTTGCGGACATGCTACTATCCCTGTTGAAGAAATGTATCCACGCATTGGAGGCTTTGTGGGCTTTCATCCAATGGTGGAATTGCCACTCACTTTTTTCACCCGCATCACCGGTGAAATGGGTGTGCACCAATTTGTTTTTCTTGAAAGAGTAGAAGGTTATGGTGTGGAGATTATGAAGGGTTACAATTTTGATCCAAGAGATACGATGTGGATCTTTTCCCACTCAGGCATTAATAATGTGAATATCGATGTAGCGCTGGAAGCAAAGAAAAAAGGCATGAAGGTGATTGCTTATGGCTCTGCGGCAGCAGCCAAAGGAAAACAAACCAGGCACTCGAGCGGTAAAACCATTTTTGATATTGCCGATATTGTTGTAGATACCTGTGCACCTATTGAAGATGCTTCGGTGCCCATCAAAAACCACCAGGATAAATTGGGGCCTGTTTCAACAATGGCCTTCATTACCTGTGTATGGATGACCGTGATAACCGTTGGTGAAATACTGGTGGAAAGAGGTTTTAAATTGCATATTCACCCATCGCACAATGTGCCGGGTGACACTACTGCAAAACAAAGATTAGAAGAAGCACTGGCCACGTACAAAGAAAGAATTGCAGGAGTGTAATCATCATCTTGTTCAATAAAAAAGGAATCTCAATTGAGACTCCTTTTTTAGTTCTGCTTTGCTTCGGTAGTTTATTCAGTCGATAGACCAAGTAAAGTTTAGAAAGTTTAATACGTTCTTTTTTCTGTTCCCGGCACTACAGGCCTTATGTACCCTTTTGTCTTCAGCAGGTTTTTTGTTTCGGTGATGGCTCTTTGCAATTGCGGATCTACACCTTTCGCCATCATGCCTAAATCTTCAGGTACTGCAATATCAGGATCCACACCATGACCTTCTTTAAACCAGGTACCGTCGGGATTGTACATCCTGAATGTAGGAACCGTAACCTGTCCTCCGTCAATTAATGGCGGAACGCCACTGATCCCAATTAATCCGCCCCATGTTCTGGCGCCAATCAACGGTCCTAAATTTTTCTTGCGGAAATAATCCGAGAAGGCATCGCCGCCGGAGCCACTCCATCCGTTGATCAACATTACTTTCGGGCCAAAATGTGCAAACGGAGGCCAGGGCCAGGCTTCTCCATCCCTGACAGCCCAGAAGGCAAGCGGTTCCCGATTGAGCATTTCAATAAAGCGATCCGGAATTTGCCCGCCGTCATTAAAGCGTTCATCAATGATTAAAGCCTTCTTATCCCATTGTGCATTGAACTGGCGCAGGAGTTCATTTTGTCCTTCAACACCGGTGCTTGGCACATACACATAGCCCACATCGCCATTGCTTTCCTGCTCAACTTTTTTACGCATGGCTTCAATCCACTCAAGATTTCTCAACCGGTATTCATCATCCAATGTTTTTACAATGGCAGTCTTTGCGTCGGTCCATGAAGGCGAAGTGTTGTACGTGATCTCAATCGTTTTATTTCCCAATCCTTGAAACGCCATAAAAGGATCGCTTGATGTCGTCAAAGGAATTCCATTTACAGCAAGAATGTAATCGCCTTCTTTAACAGTAACACCCGATATATCAAATGGCGAACGTACTTCGGCATCCCAGGCTGCTCCACGAAGAATTTTTTTGACCTTGTAATAATCACCGTCAGCCTGCCAGTCTACGCCTAAATAACCTACATTTTTTGTTTTTGGTTGCTCTATATCACCACCGCCATGATAGGTATGTGAAGCATTCAGCTCACCAATCATTTCGCCAACAACAAAATCCGCTTCCTCACGGGTTAATGCTCCATCCAGCATTTTCAGGTAACGGTTTTTTGTAGCATTCCAGTCCACGCCGTGCATATTGGCATCGTAGAAATAATCCCTTTCAAATCGCCAGGCATCCATGAAGATCTGTTTCCATTCTTCAACGGGGTTGACCATCATTTGCATTTCGGAAATGCGAAGAGGTTTTTCAAATTTTGCCCCTTCTGTTGCATTGATCACAGCAAAACTGCCCTGGCGGCCAACCATCATTTTTTGTTTGTTATAAGCCAGCACATAAAAATCGGCATCGTCCAAAACTGTTTTTTCTTCACGTTTATCAATGTCAAAATATTTAACGCTGTTCTTGGCGCCGGTTGTTCCTGTGTTGGGTACATGCAGGTAAAATATTTTTCCTTTACCGGCTTCCAGTTGCCTGTAGTTTCCCGGTGGAATTGGAAGAAGCACCATGCGTTCTTCCAATCCATCAAAGTCAATATCTACTGATTTTGTTTCCGGTTTTTTGGTAAGCGCTGCAGAATCTTTTTTCTCTTTCTTATTCTCGGCAGCTTTATCAGGTTTTACTTCCCCTTCGGTAATCGTCACGGCATCGTTCTTTGGTGCCAGCAGGGAAGCTGTGGTTTTCTTTAAAGCAATGGCTGCAATGCCGCTGGTGTTGGGATAAATGAAAGTATTGTCAACATCGCTATAAACTGGACTGAAACTTTGGTTGGTAATTACATAGAGATATTTTCCTTCGGGGTCAAATTCAGGATTGGTGCAATTATAAAACCCGCTGGTAACCTGCTTTGTTTTTTTAGTATCGTGATCGTAAATGAAAATAGCGTTGTGGTAATTTTCAAGATCGTGATAATAAGCCAACCAGCGGCTGTCAGGCGACCAGCTACTGCTGAAGCCCTGCAGATTTCCGTGTGTCCATCTCAGTGCTTTGTCAACAACAGTGCTTTGGTTAGTGGCAAGATCGTACACCTGTATACGCATAGCTTTATCAATGAACGAAAGTTTTTTACTGTCAGGCGACCAAACCACATCATAACGATAACCGGCGCCATAGTTCGTTAGTTTTTTTGCGGAACCTTCTTTGTCGGGTTGCATTACATACAACTCGTATTCACCGGATGCATCGCTCCAATAGGCAATGTATTTTCCATCAGGCGACCACATGGGATAACGTTCGGCAGCGCCGGAAGTTCTGGTGAGGTCTTTTACAAAACCATTTTCTGCAGGCACCGAAAAAATATCACCTCTTGCCTGGAACAACACACGGTTTCCATCGGGACTTAGGCTTGCAAACTGAACCAGCTTTTCAGCCGTTTCAATCTTTGGTTTTACCATGGCACGGTCGGTTACCAAATTCACTTTTATCTCTTTTTGTTTTTGAGAAGAGATGTTATACAGGTATAATTTTCCACCTGCTTCAAAAACAATATCATCAGGACCATTGGAAGGATAATGCACATCGTAGTCGGTGAACTTAGTGAGCTGTTCATATTTTTTTGAACTAAGGTCATACCGCCACAAATTCATTCTTAATTCAGTTCCGCGATCGGACAGAAAGTAGATGGAATTGCCAATCCACATGGGAAATTCGCTTCCTGCATCTTCC
>JAGIAB010000319.1 GCA_017745135.1 Flavisolibacter sp. | reverse complement strand
AGTTTATGCCATGCAAACATGCACTAAGTGAAGCGTCAAAAAATTAAAATACAAATAATGGGACTACTCATTTCCATTTCATACAACGACCAGCCGGTTACTTATAATGTAACCCTGCACGAAGATGAAGTGTACCACCTTCGTTTAGCTCAACGCCAGGAAGAAGGCAATAAAAATTATCTACCCGAAAAGATAGTGATCCGCAGAAAAGGAAAAATATGGATCAGTGATCTTGAGAATTATAATGAACTGGTAGAAAAGCTCACTACCGAAATTTGCAACTTTCAATTTATTAACAAACTTTCTGCATGACTAAAATAGCCATTGCCATACATGGTGGTGCCGGCCCCGATTCGGATTTTATCAAACAGCATATTAAAGAGTATAAAGAAGGTTTGAAAGAAGCGATCAATGAGGCTTATGCTATGCTTGAACAAGGGAGCAGTGCAACGGATGTAGTGGAGGCCGCCATCAAAAATTTAGAGGACAACACCTTGTTTAATGCAGGAAAGGGATCTTCGCTTACAGAAAAGGCCGAAGTAGAAATGTGCGCATCCATTATGAACGGCTTTGATCTGAAATGTGGAGCAGCGGCCATTGTAAAAAATGTTCGTAATCCCATTCGCCTGGCAAGACAGATCATGGAAAAAACCAAACATATTTATTTAGGAAGTATTGGTGCAGCAGAATTTGCCAGGGAGTTAAATCTTCCTATGGAGCCCGACGCCTATTTTATCACCGAACGCCAATTTGAAAGCTACGAGCAAACCCGAAAGAAATTAAATGACAACGGGCAGCAATTGGCAATAGAACAATTAGAAAAAAAACATGGAACAGTGGGTGCTGTGGCCCTGGATATAAGAGGAAATCTGGCAGCGGGTACATCCACAGGAGGAACTGATTTTTGCCGCCAGGGAAGAATAGCAGACAGTTCTATGATTGGCGCAGGCACTTATGCTAATAACGACACTTGTGCCGTATCAACAACCGGTGAAGGCGAACTGCATATGCAATATGTTACAGCTTTTCATATTTCAGCTTTAATGGAATATAAAGGAATGAGCCTGCGTGAAGCCTGCCATTTTTTAATACAGGAGAAATGCAAACATATCAATGGAGACATGGGCCTGATTGCAGTTGATACCAAAGGAAATTTAGTTGCAGAATTTAATACTTCAAGAATGCACAGGGCCATGAAATCAAGTACACAGGATTTGATTGTGGAGATTTATCCGAAATAAATTAGGGAGTGTTTACAAAACTTCAGATTTCGATTGATATTTCATTCAATACCTGTTGTTTTATGCCGAGATCATCAGTGCCCTTTATTGTCCACGAAGAATTTTCATAAGAAGCATACAATATCGGCGCAATGGCAGGAGCAGAAGGATTTAAAAAAGCAAGACTTCTGTTTCTATATACATTGTATAAAGTAGGTTGCCCGTCAATTTCCAGTACAGTGCTAAAAACAATCATGAAAGCGCATTATTCCTTTTTATTTCAACAGTTGTGCCAAAGAAATAGTCCCGCATACCGCGGGACTATTCAGCAAAATTGTAGAATGTAAGAGAAGTATCCATCCACACAAGCCAATTATCACATCTTCACTTACACAATATATGTTGAAGATTAACGACTATTCATTCTTAAAATACCGTGCCAGTTATCTTCTTTGCAATGTATATGTAACCGTATAATATCTTCCGTTGGAGTAAACATTGTCATCACCCTGAATGGTATTTGAGCTCACACGAAGATTGCTCAATTCAATAACATCCTCAATCAAATCAATACGCAGATTGTGGTTGTTATTCGTCAACTGCCAATTCAGGTTTTGCCAGTAAGAATTACATCCCTGCCTTCCCTGTCCCGTTCCATAATCATCAAACACCAGAACAATATCCCGCTGGCAGGAAGAATAGGTTCCATAGATATCCGTTTCAGAATATCCATCACCATTCCAATCGTTAGCGATATTGGAACGAATACCTGTAACAGCCCATCTCCCTACAACATCATATTCATTAGAGATAACATCGCTTTTGGTACAACTGCTGAAAATAAATATTGTAGCGATTGTTAAAAGAGAGAGCGTAAAAAATTTCTTTAGCATAGCATCTGTTTAAGGTTAGGAATACAATTCTTCGAGCCTGAATAGTGCCGATGGTTTAAGATTCAAATTACTGATGAAGGCTTTTAACAGATGATTAATGCAAAAAAATCCCGCAAATGCGGGACTATTATTTTGTCGAACGTTGAAGGTTTTCGGCTGGTTTAATGCCTTATGGATATTGGATAATTGCAGAACAAAAATAGGGGTAGAATCCCCGTTAGCCTGCGCACTTTAGATAAAATGGACCATGCCTTCGGTGAACACTGTTTATATTCCGTTAACCTTTCATCACATTTTTACAACCAGGTTAGCCGGGGATTTAAATTTGAGTTTTAAAATTCACATAATGAAGCGAACTATTTTACTTGGGGCCTTTATTTTAAGTTCCGTATTTCTGGTTGCGCAGCCTGAAGGTGTTGCTAAAGAATACCGGGCTACCGCAGAAAAAATCAACAGCCTCGTTCATACCAAACTGGATGCAAGGTTTGATTATTCCAAAGCACAATTGAATGGAAAGGTTTGGATCACTTTAAAACCATATTTCTATCCCACAGATTCCTTAACGCTTGATGCAAAAGGAATGGACATTCGCCAGGTGGCACTTGTAAAAAACGGAAAGAACACTGCTTTAAAATATAATTACGATGGAATGCTTTTGGATATCACCCTTGATAAAACCTATCGTAATAACGAACAGTACACCATCTACATAGATTATACGGCAAAACCCAATGAGTACGAAGGAAGAGGAAGTGCAGCCATTACAGAAGCAAAAGGATTGTACTTCATCAACCCAACCGGCGAAGAACCGAATAAGCCCACGCAAATTTGGACGCAGGGAGAAACAGAAGCTACTTCTGTTTGGGTACCCACCATCGATAAGCCCAATCAGAAAACGACAAATGAAATTTACATGACCGTACCTGCAAAGTATGTTACATTAAGCAATGGTAAACTGGTGACCCAGAAAACAAACAGTGATGGTACAAGAACTGATTACTGGAAAATGGATCTGCCTCATGCTCCTTATTTATTTTTTATGGGTGTTGGTGATTACGCGATTATTAAAGACAAATACAAAAACAAAGAAGTCAGCTATTATGTAGAGAAAGAATATGCACCGGTTGCAAGAAAGATATTTGGTAAAACTCCCGAGATGATTGCCTTGTATTCAAAGCTTACCGGCGTTGATTACCCCTGGGTGAAATACTCGCAAATCACGGGAAGAGATTATGTAAGTGGCGCCATGGAAAACACGACAGCTACTTTACACAGCGACGCAGCACAACAGGATGCACGAGAGCTGACAGACGGCAACCGCTGGGAAGAAGTTATTGCACATGAATTGTTCCATCAATGGTTTGGCGATTATGTAACTACAGAAAGCTGGAGCAATATCACATTGAATGAGTCTTTCGCCACGCTGGGTTCGCAGTTGTGGAATGAGTATCACTATGGAAAAGATTTTGGAGACCATGAAGCATATAATTCAGCACAGGGCTATATCTACAGTCGCAGTGAAAACAAAGACCTGGTACGCTTTTACTACAACAATAAGGAAGATGTGTTCGATGCCGTGAGCTATAATAAAGGCGGCGCCATCCTTCAAATGCTTCGGGCTTTTGTTGGCGACAGTGCTTTTTTCAAGGCATTGAATATTTACCTGACTACTAATAAATTCAAATCTGCAGAAGCGCAACAACTTCGTCTGGTTTTGGAAGATGTAACGGGGAAAGACCTCAACTGGTTTTGGAATCAATGGTATTATGGAAGCGGCCATCCGAAATTGAACATCACATATAGCTATGACAACAATGCAAAACGGGCAAGAGTAATTGTGCAACAAACAACCGATAAAGTATTTACGCTTCCTGTAAAGATTGATGTATGGAATGGCAACACGCCTACAACCTATAACATTTGGGTGAAAAACAAAGTTGATACATTTACTTTTTCCTCTTCGTCCCAACCCAATCTTATCAATTTTGATGCAGACAAAAAATTACTGGCAGAAAAAACAGAAAACAAAACCCTGGAT
>JAGIAB010000318.1 GCA_017745135.1 Flavisolibacter sp. | reverse complement strand
GTACCTACACTATATTGAGCGCACCAAAAGAGGGATGTGAAATCATAATTAATTTTCCGGTAAATAAAACTTAACTTAACGAAAGACTATGGAAAAAATTACAATTCTAATTGCTGATGACCACACACTGGTAAGAGAGACCTGGAGCTTTATTTTAAATACCGATCCCAGATTCAAGGTGATTGCTGAAAGTGGAAGTGGTGAAGATGCTGTTGAACTGGCCAAACAACTTCGTCCCAACGTTGTCATTATGGATATTAATTTGCCCGGTATGAATGGCATTGAAGCCACGCAACTGATCCGCAAATTTTCACCAGGATCTAAAATTCTTGGTGTGTCGCTTCATACGCAACCAACTTATGCCCGCAAAATGATCCAGAAAGGTGCCATGGGCTATGTAACCAAAAATTCTTCAAGAGAGGAGATGTTCAAAGCCATAATGGAAGTGCAAAATGGAAGGAAGTACATCTGTGATGAAATCAAAAATATTTTATCTGAACAGGTGATCAGTGGCGAAGACCAGCAAAGCGGTTTGAATTCCTTATCTCAAAGAGAAATTGAGATCATTGCATTCATCAAAAAAGGGTTTTCGTCAAAGGAAATTGCCGACAGTTTAAACATCTCTGTCAAAACGGTTGAGGTGCATCGATATAATATTCTAAAAAAGTTAAATCTTAAAAACGCTGCGGCTCTCGTTAATTTTATCAACAACAGCCAACTGGATTTCGAGAACTAACTTTGGTATAATATTTTCTGCCAACAGTCCCTTGAACGTTTTGCTTACTTGAGAACCAACATTCTGTTGCTTTGGTATTAGGAAGAGGTTGCTAAGCAACAGAGTTGTTTCATCCTTTCCTCGCAATGGAGGTTAATTGCAGTTTGAATAATGATTAATTCAACTGCGTTATGCAAAACGATTTTATCAGAGTCATCATTGTAGATGATCATGACCTTGTCCGACAGACATGGAGAATGTTACTTCATAATCATGATTCCATAAAGATCATTAAGGAGTGCTCATCCGGAACGGAAGCCATTCATGAAGCGACTGCATCCGACCCGCATGTTATTCTTATGGATATCAATATGACCCCGGTCAATGGATTTGAAGCCACCAAAAAAATTTTGCGCACCGCTCCCCATGTAAAAATCATTGGCGTGTCTGTAAATAACCAGCCCAGCTATGCCGCAATATTATGCAATTAGGCGCCAAAGGTTATGTAACAAAGAATTCATCCCGAGAGGAGATGGTGAAAGCCATTCACGAAGTAATGAATGGTAAGATCTATATCTGCCGCGAAGTTTTGCAAAAAATGACTGAGCTGGATTAATTCTTACAGGTTGCAGGTTACAAGGTGAAGAAATCTGCATCTTTCCTTGAAACCTGTACTGCTCAATCTCTTGCCTATTGGGCTCTATGCAATAAATTTGCACTCCAATTTTATTTCCCGAATGAGCAATTCCCTTTCTAAAAATTTTGAGCCGCAACAGGTAGAAGACAAATGGTATCAGCATTGGCTGGAGAAACGATATTTCAATAGTAAGCCCGATGGCAGACCGCCGTTCACTGTGGTGATTCCGCCACCGAATGTCACTGGTGTATTGCATATGGGGCATACGCTTAATGAAACTGTTCAGGACGTATTGGTGCGCAAGGCAAGAATGAGCGGTTTTAATGCCTGCTGGGTTCCCGGAAGCGACCATGCTTCTATTGCCACCGAAGCCAAAGTGGTTCAAATGCTGAAAGAAAAAGGCGTTGATAAAAACGAGCTTTCAAGGGAGGAGTTTCTGAAATATGCTTTTGAGTGGAAAGAGAAATATGGCGGTATCATCTATCACCAGATCAAAAAACTGGGATGCAGCGTGGATTGGGACCGTGTGAACTTTACCATGGATGATCATTACTACAAAGCAGTGATCAAAGTCTTCATTGATCTGTATAAAAAAGGAATGATTTATCGCGGGGCACGAATGATCAACTGGGATCCTGCGGCAAAAACAGCATTGAGTGATGAAGAAGTGGAGTACAGGGATATCCAGGGGAAGTTGTATTATATAAAATATTTTGTTGTTCAAGAGAAGTCAGAAGTCGGAAGTCAGAAGTCCGACCTCTTAGCTCAGGCTTCCGACTTCGTTGTTATTGCCACACAACGTCCTGAAACCATAATGGGTGATACGGCTCTTGCTGTAAATCCCAATGATGAACGTTATCAGCACTTGAAGGGAAAGAAAGTAATTGTGCCACTGGTAAATCGTGAAGTGCCGATCATTTTTGATGATTATGTTGATCCTGCATTTGGTACCGGCGCCTTAAAAATTACTCCGGCACATGATATTAATGACTATAATCTTGGATTGAAACATCATCTTCCTGCAATTGATACTTTAAATGAAGATGGAACCCTTAGTGAAGCGGCAGAGGTATTTGTTGGACTGGACCGTTTTGAAGCAAGGAAGAAAGCGATTGAAAAGCTCAAAGAAGAAGGTTTGTTAATTAAAGAAGAAGAATATCAAACAAGGCTTGGTTTTTCGCAAAGAACACAGGCTGTTGTTGAACCCAGGATTTCCACACAGTGGTTTGTGAAGATGAGGGAACTGGCTGACAAAGCTTTGAATGCAGTAACAAGCGGCGAAGTAAAGATTCATCCGGAAGAACGTTTTTTGGCAACCTATAAATATTGGCTGGAGAATATAAAGGACTGGTGCATCAGCCGCCAGTTATGGTGGGGGCAAAGAATTCCGGCGTGGTATAATGAGGAAGGAAAGTTTGTTGTAGCGGAGACAGAGGAAGAAGCGAAGAAAATGTTCAATGCTCAATATTCAATGAGCAATGTTCAATTGAAGCAGGATGAAGATGTATTGGATACCTGGTTTTCTTCATGGCTTTGGCCAATAGAAGTCTTCCATGGTATTACACAACCGCACAATCCTGATATCAATTATTATTATCCAACTTCGGTATTGGTTACAGGGCAGGACATTATTTTCTTTTGGGTGGCAAGAATGATCATGGCCGGTGAAGAGTACATGAATCAAAAACCTTTCGATCATGTTTACTTCACGGGAATGGTACGTGACAAGCAGGGAAGAAAAATGAGTAAAAGTCTCGGTAACTCACCTGACTTACTTGATCTGATTGACCGGTTTGGAGCAGACGCTGTGCGTTTTGGAATCATGATCTCATCTCCTGCAGGCAACGATCTTTTATTTGATGACAGCAGTTGCGAACAGGGAAGGAACTTCAACAATAAGATATGGAATGCATTGAAGCTGGTGAAAATGTGGGAGGGAAGAGTTCAAAGTTCAAAGTCAGAAGTTCAAAGTCAAAACTTCGCTGTTGACTGGTTTGAGAATAGATTGAACGAAGTGAAAGCGGAAGTGGAAGAAATGTATAAGCAGTTCCGGCTGAGTGAAGCTTTAAAGACCATTTATTCCCTGATATGGGATGATTTCTGTAGTTGGTACTTGGAATGGGTGAAACCCGGATTTGAACAGCCAATTGATCAATCTGTGTATGAGAAGACGATTGCTTTCTTTACAGAGTTGATGCAATTGTTACATCCTTTCATGCCTTTTGTTACAGAAGAAATTTATCACCAGTTGAAAGATAGGGCTGATGACCTTTGTGTAAAGCAATTTGCTCCGGCAATAAAAGCCGATGCCTCTGTTCTTCAACAGGGCGAATTGTTGAAGCAAACCATTTCTGCCATTCGTGATGCAAGAGTAAAAAACAATATCAAACCCAAAGATGTTGTTTCGCTTTACATTCAAACTAGCGACGAAAAGAATTTTACGGCCATTCAATCTATCTTAAGCAAACAGGTAAATGCACCGGCCATTCATTTCATAAAAGAATCAAAGCCCAATACCATTACTGTTGTCGTTGGTTCCGTTAAGTTTTTTGTAGAAACAGAAAATGAATTGGATGTTTCTTCACAAAAGGAACAACTTTTGAAAGATCTTGAATACCAAAAAGGATTTCTTGCTTCGGTTGAAAAGAAATTAAGCAATGAACGTTTTGTTCAAAATGCAAAACCGGAAGTGGTAGAATTGGAAAGAAGAAAAAAAGCAGACGCCGAACAAAAGATCAAAGCGTTAGAAGAAAGCCTGGCAGCGTTGAGTTAAATTTTTAGTCATCCAATTGCTACTATCA
>JAGIAB010000317.1 GCA_017745135.1 Flavisolibacter sp. | reverse complement strand
GCTCCTTCGTCGTAAAAAATGGTAGCTATCTGGTAAATCCGATTCGCATTTTTATGAAACTTATCATAACTGGTTTCATGAACAATAAAAAGTGTAATGAGAATACAACAAGTCAACCCCACAGATAGCCCGAAGATGTTGATGAAAGAGAAAACTTTATTTCTCATCAAATTTCTCCATGCAATTTTTACATACGTTTTAAACATAGAATTCAATTATTCTGTTCGTAAATTTTTTACCGGATTAGTGGTAGCTGCCTTAACTGCCTGCAAGCCGATAGTGAAGAAAGCAACTGCTGCTGCAATGATACCGGCTACAAAAAATATCCACAATGGTATTTGTATGCGATAAGCAAAATCTTCCAACCACCTGCTCATGGCATACCACGCAACCGGGAAGGCAATGATGGCAGCAATGCCAACGAGTTTCAAAAAGTCCTTTGATAAAAGAGTGACGATGCTGTTAACACTGGCGCCCAAAACTTTTCGGATACCGATTTCTTTTACTCTTTGGGAAATGGTAAAAGCAGACAAACCAAACAGACCAAGGCAGGCTACAAAAATGGCTATGCAGGCAAAAATGGTGAAGATGGACTTTTGCCTTTGCTCAGATTCATACAATCTTTCAAAACGCTGATCAAGGAAGGTATATTCAAAAGGAATTTCAGGAGAGAATTTTTTCCAGGTGTTTTCAAGGTGTGCAAGTGCAGCGGGAATATTTCCTGAAATTTTTACAGACAACCTTCCAAAATTTCCAGGTTTTTTTGGAATGAACATCACCAGCGGCAAAATGCGTTGATGCATGGACTCAAAATGAAAATCATTGAACACCCCTACTAACTGGCCTTTATTTCCACCATATTGAAATTGCTTTCCAATGGCGTCTTCCGGCGATTTTAGTCCCAGGATTTTAACCGCAGCTTCGTTAATCAAAAATGCAGAGGTATCCATCCCATACGACCTGGAAAAATTTCTTCCTGCAAGAACCTTTACTCCATACGTAGAAAGATAATCTTCATCAGCAACAATAAATTTTATATCTGCCTGTGTTGGAGACAAACTATCGCCCCTGTTAATTCGGGAACCCATTGCATCTAACAGACGCCCGGTAGGAATGCGTGACGATCTTGTAATGCTTTTGACATTTGAGTTGGAAAGCAATTCTGCTCTAAAGGCCTCGTATTGAGGAGTAAGATTGCGGTTGTATGAAAGTGTTACAATATGATCTTTATTAAAACCAAGTGACTTGCTTTGCATGTAACGGAGTTGTTGAAACACTACTGCAGTGCAAACAATCAGGATAATCGAAATAGAAAATTGAAGGACCACTAAAACTTTGCGAAAAGAAATACTGCTTCCGCCAACTTTGAAAACGCCCCTTAAAGTTTTTACAGGTTGGAAGGAGGAAAGAAATACAGCCGGATAAATTCCAGAGATCAATCCTACTACAAACGGCACCAGTACTAATGACAATACAATTTGCCATTTCAATATAATATCAACCGATAAGTTTTGTCCCGATAACTTGTTCAGGAACGGCAAGGTTAACCAGGTAATAAAAAATGCAATTATTGTGGCGATCCAGCAGAGAAAAACCGATTCGCTTAAGAACTGCCCGATCAATTCTTTTCTCCTGGCACCAACCACTTTCCGGATTCCAATTTCTCTTCCGCGAAGCACAGAACGTGCAGTAGAGAGATTCATATAATTAATACAGGCGATCAGCAGAATAAAAAGAGCAATGGCAGAAAAAATATAAACACGTTTGATATCACCGTTCTCTTCGATCTCATCATCTTTGTGCGAATACAAATGAATATCGGTAACTTTTCGAAGATTCAATTGCGACCAGTCAGCAGGTTTCAACTTTCCATCTCCCTCATTAATATGCCTGTTTTGAAAAGCGGGAAATTGCGCTTCTAATTTTTGAGGATCGTAATTATCTGGTAAAAGAATGTAGGTAAAAAAAGCATTATTACCGAAATTATCAACAAAGTTCTGCTTACCATAAACAGCACTGTCCATCAATGTTGGAAAAGAGATCAAAACATCCGGATGTAAGTGGGAATTAGTTGGAAAGGATTTATATACTCCGGTTACTTTTAAATCAAACTGGTTGTTTATTCGCACAACCTTATTAAGTGGCTCGTCGTTACCGAAATATTTCTTTGCTGTCCCTTCTGTCAGCATCACCGAAAAAGGTTCATCCAAAGCCTTTGCAGCATTGCCTTTTGTGAGCTTTACATCAAACAAATCCAACATGGCCTCATCTGCGAAAAATGAATTGTTCTCACTGAACAATTTCTCGTCATACTTAAAAGGAGTAGGACCGTTTTGAAGAACCTGCGTAATTTTTTTGATCTCCTTAAAATCATTTGCCATTAATCCCCCAAAAGGCGGGGCAATTGCCGAAAGACGAAGGTTGACTGTTTTGTCCTGTGGATTTAAAAAAGTCCTTTCAACACGATACATGTTTTTGGACTGTTGGTACTGATCATAACTTACTTCATTGATGATATACGTTAAGATTAGCAAGCAACAGGTCAAACCTACTGTTAACCCAAAAAGATTAATGAACGAAATGAATTTATACTTCTTCAAATTGCGCCAGGCAATTTTAAGGTAATTACGAATCATTAATTTTCGATTTAGTATTAAAAACCCAACCCTCCTATGTGCATGTGAGTGGTGATTTACACCATAATATTTTCCAAGACCGTTTGTCCATCAAGCATGCGAACAATGCGATGGCTGTAACGGGCATCATGTTCGGAGTGCGTCACCATTATAATTGTAGTGCCCAGCTCATTTAAATCGGTAAGCAATTGCATCACTTCATTTCCGTTTGATGAATCGAGGTTACCTGTAGGCTCATCGGCAAGAATTAATTTAGGACGGTTGACAACTGCTCTTGCTACAGCAACACGTTGCTGCTGACCACCCGACAATTGCTGAGGGTAGTGATTGCGGCGGTGCATGATCTGCATCTTATCGAGCACCTCTTCTACCCTTTGCTTTCTTTCAGCAGGTTTCACACCAAGATAGATCAGGGGCAATTCAACATTTTCAAAAACGGTCAATTCATCAATCAAATTAAAGCTTTGAAAGACGAAGCCGATATTGCGTTTACGGAGATCAGCCCTCTTCCGTTCGTTGAAATGTGCTACTTCAATTCCATTGAACAGAAAGCTTCCTGAATCGGGATCGTCCAATAAACCGAGTATGTTTAACAAAGTAGATTTGCCGCAACCCGAAGGTCCCATTACTGCAACAAACTCGCCTTCCTTCACTTCCATGGAAAGCTTGTTCAACGCCACGGTTTCCACATCTTCAGTACGGTAAATTTTTTCGAGGTCTCTGATCTTTATCATTTGAGTTGATTTTTTATGATGGCTTAGAATGTGAATCGTGAATCGTCAATAGTGAATTCAAGAGTACTGAATCATTTAATTTCCCTTCCATAGCTTGTATCGTTATCTCCATTGGTTAGAATTGAAATAATAAACCCGAAGGCAGCATGTCAAAATTTGCGGATGTAGTTTTCGGATGATCCACGTGGATCTTCTTATTCCGCACACTATAATGTGTCGTCGGGTTGAGTCCGCAAAGAAGAACGATCAATAGAATCAATTTCATGATTTTGGTTTTATATCGTGAATGGTGAATCGTCAATCGTGAATTGAAAAGTTCTTTTATTAGGCAGTTTACTGCGTTCGTCAAATCCCAAAAATTTTCTAACAGGCCGAATTGCTAATTAAAGCTATCATGAACCTCGTGCCAGCCAACACACCTTATAGTCGGGTACATTTGAATTCACGTTTCACGATTGACGATTCACATATATCATTTTTTCAGAACAAGCTCCTGCATGTTTCCAAAATTCTCATAGCTGGAGGTTACAATTTTATCTCCTGGCTTCAATCCCGATAACACTTCATAATAATCAGGATTTTGACGACCTAACTGCACATCTACTTTGTAAGCAGTTCTTCCAGTATTATCTAATTTAAAAACCCAGTTGCCGCCTGTTTGCTGATAGAATCCGCCTTTTGCCAATAACAAGGCCTGAGTTTCGTCACTTAATGCCAGACGTATTTGCAAGGTTTGTCCGCGGCGAATGCCTTCAGGCACTTTATCAGCAAACAGGCGGCAACTGGGTTTTT
>JAGIAB010000316.1 GCA_017745135.1 Flavisolibacter sp. | reverse complement strand
GCTCGGTATTGGTTCCCTCTTTTCAAGGTGATGAAGATTATGGAAAAACCTTTCAATTACATATGAAAGAAGGTGTTTTTTTAAATTATAAAAAGAATTTTGTTCCACGGCAAATTGTGCTCAATGAAACGGCTGCCCGGCTATTGGGGTTGAATAATGACGGTATAGGCCGGCAGGTGAAAGCACAGACTGGCGCGATATATACCGTTACGGGAATTGTGAAAGATTATAATGCGTCTACCATGCGGGAAGTAATTGCGCCAATTGCTATTTTTCATGTAAGAGATGCGCCCGGCTATCGTTTTCTTACGGTGAAGCTTAAAAAAGCAACAGCGGAATCCATTGCAAAAGTAAAACGAGCGTGGCAGCAGCTTTCTCCCGGTAACCCGTTCGAATACACTTTTATGGATGATAAGTTTGCAGCGATGTACAAATCGGAACTGCAGTTGAGAAGGGCAGCAACAACGGCTACGGTTTTAAGTTTGATTATCGTATTGCTGGGCATTTTTGGAGTAGTATCCATTATGCTGATGAAACGGGAGAAGGAGCTTGCAATACGAAAAGTATTGGGAGCCGGCCTTGCGAATATTTTTTCGTTAATTATACGGGAGTACAGCTGGCTGATCCTGTTAGCCAACGTTATTGCTTGGCCGTTGGCTTATTATCTTATTTCCCATTGGCTGGCAAGTTACGCGTATCATACCCGACAGGATATCAGTGCGTACCTGGGAGTAGCTTTCATCGTTTTTGCGTTGGTTTGCTTATTGATTGTTGTCAAAACGATTGGTGCGGCAGCAAAGCCTGCGGAGCAGCTGAGGAGCGAGTGAATAATTTGAAAATTTGAGAATGTGGAAATGTGATGATGTGAAAATGTGGAAATGTAGAATGAGCATATTAAGTTGATAAAACGCGTCATCCCGACACCTGCGCAGCTGGGGAGGGAGCTCATGCCGGCGGAACGAATGAAGAAAGTGAATAGTCAATAGTCAATAGTGAGTAGTGAATAGGTAGGAGATATTGTCGTGAAACGCTAAACAAAACATTTACTGGTTACTTTAAGGCAAATCAGAGATCAAAAAATCAGACATCATAAATTGTTTGTATGCTTAAAAACTTTTTAACGGCCCTTTCGCGGCAGCTATGGCGCAATCGCTTGTTTACCGGATTAAATATTCTGGGTCTTAGTGTTTGCCTTTGCATTGCATGGGTCATCTTTCGTATTGTAAACTATGAATATAGTTTTGATAAAAAGATTCCTGATGCAGAAAACATTTATCAGGTGGTTTCTAAAAGCAAAAGCGCAGAAGCGCCTTCCGGTGGAAATGCTGGCGTTCCCAATCCTGTTTTTGAAACACTAAAAAAAGAAGTTCCGGGGACAGCGTTGGTAGTTCCTATGTTTTACAAACACGTGCATTCGGCAACTCTCAAAGATGCAAAAACGGGTGTTGACAAAAGAGTGGAAACCCCAGATGGAGATATTTTGCAGGTGGCTACAACGTTCGATTATTTTAAAATGTTAGGCTATCAATGGTTGGCGGGAGATCCGGCAACAGCCTTGGATGGGCAAGATAAAGTAGTGCTTACAAATGAGAAAGCGCAGGAGTATTTTCCTTCTGCGGCATTAAAAGATATAGTGGGGAAAACAGTTGCATATGACGATACGGTTTTTCGGCAGGTATCTGCTATTGTAGCGCAGCTGCCTTACTTAAACAGTTTTAGCAAATCCAATAACGAGTTTATTGCTTTAAGCAAAGACGATCTTACCGGTTATGGTTGGGGTGGTTGGTCTTCCGATAATCTTGTTTTTATAAAGCCTTACAAGAATGCAGCTCCTCAAAAAATAATGAGCGTGCTTAATGCAATAAATACAGAGCATAATAAAACTGATTTTGGAAAATACAAGTACAAAACGTGGTTTGAAGTAATTCCGTTAAAGGACAAACATTTTCAAGAACAGTTTGGCGCTCAAACACGCACGGCTAGTAAAAAAATATTAAACGGGTTAATGATTGTAGGCGTGTTTCTTTTATTACTATCCTGCATTAACTATATAAATTTAAGCACTGCATTATTACCGCAAAGAGCAAAGGAAATTGGCATCCGCAAAACTTTGGGCAGTTCTGCACGCAGCTTAATTGTTCGTTTTATTAGTGAAACCTTTATCGTTACTTTTTTAGCGGCGCTATTATCCCTTTTTTTAACGTGGTTGGCGGTAAAACTCTTTGCAGATTTTTTGCCGGATGGCCTTGATAATTATATAAATTATATGGGCATGATACTGTTTATGCTTGCCCTTATCTTTATTGTTTCCCTTGTTGCAGGACTATATCCTGCCTGGGTTTCGTCCCGAATAAAAACCATAAATGTGCTAAAAGGAAGTACAGAAGCGGTTATTGGCCGTGATCGGTTTTCATTAAGAAAGGCGCTAATTGTTTTTCAGTTTTTTGTGGCGCAGCTATTTATTATTGGTGCTATTATTATTGGCCAGCAGTTAAAGTATGTTTTAAACACTAATCCCGGTTTTAATAAAGAGGCCGTTGTTACTTTAAATATTCCTTACTATTTACGAAAGGATCCTAAATTTAAGGATAAGCAGTTTTTGTTAAAGAACGAACTACAACATAACAGCGCCCTGGCGGCTGTGTCATTAGGCAACCGGCCTATGGATAATAACATGATTGGGCAGGGATTTACTTATTATGGAAGTAAAGAACCGCTTCAAACTACTATTCATATTAAATATGGCGATGTGGATTATTTGAAGTTTTACGGATTTCACTTATTAGCGGGTCGAAA
The DNA here is from genome assembly GCA_017745135.1 of Flavisolibacter sp. Taxonomy (GTDB): domain Bacteria; phylum Bacteroidota; class Bacteroidia; order Chitinophagales; family Chitinophagaceae; genus Flavisolibacter. The sequence continues at coordinate 1,377 of JAGIAB010000316.1, read as the reverse complement.
TTTTTATGCATCAGACACCATGCGGGAACTGGTGATTAATGAAAAAGCAATGCAGTTTTTTGGATTTAAAACACCGGAAGAAGCCATTGGTAAAATGTTGTCTCATACGGGCGATTCTTCCGGTGGAAGTCCCATTGTAGGTGTTATTAGTGATTTTCATCAGTTTGGCTTTCAATCAAAAATTGTGCCCACACTACTTACCACCAGTAAAGAACAAATGGGTACGCTTAATGTAAGATTACTGCCCGGCAAATGGAAGGAGGGAATTGCAACCATTGAAAAAGAATGGAAGCAACTATATACCGGCATTCCTTTTAATTACAAATTTTATGATGAGACTATTAAAAAATTGTATGACCGGGAAGAGCGAATGCAAACGTTGGTACGTACAGCTACAGGGATCGCTATTTTTATCAGCTGCCTGGGATTATTTGGCCTGGCTACTCTAACCGCTTTCCAGCGAACAAAGGAAGTAGGCATCCGCAAAGTATTGGGTGCCTCCGTATCCGGTATTGTCGCCTTGTTGTCCCGGCAGTTCGTGCTATTGGTATTACTTTCAGTGTTGCTGGCCAGCCCGGTTGCGTTGTGGCTGATGAAAAAATGGCTGCAGGATTTCGCTTTCCGCATCAATATTGAATGGTGGATGTTCCTGGTTGCAGCCATGGGCGCGATGGTAATTGCATTGCTAACCGTTAGTTACCAGGCAGTGAAGGCCGCGCGGGCCAACCCGGTGCAATCGTTGCGGAACGAGTAATTAATTTGAAAATTTGAGAATATGGAAATGTGGAAATTAATGCAGCATATTCAACTTATAAAACGCGTCATCCCGACACCTGCGTAGCTGGGGAGGGAGCCCGTACAGGCGGAACGAATGATTAATTTGAAATTTTGAATCCCAATGGCTATTTGGAGTGGAAATGAAGAATAAAGAAGGAGAAAAGTGAATAGTCAATAGTCAATAGTGAGTAGTGAATAAGAGAGAGATGCTGTCGTGAAACGATAAAGGTCAGACATCAGACATCAAAAAATCAGACATCACCAATCGCTTTCGTTGTATCAAAACCGTACAGTTTTTGTTTTAAAATCGCACAGTTTTTTGGATTAAATGTATGTAAATTATTGATATTTAATTTATTGTATTAATGGCATCCCGGTTGCCGTATTCCGTTTATTGTTTCTGATATGGGAATCCCAAATCAGAAATCTCAAATCAGAAATCAGAAAATATGCTGTTATCACTAAGAGGAATTTACAAATGGGTGAACACGGGAATCAACCGTACTTTTTTATTGAAGGATATTAACCTGGATATCGATGAGGGGGAGTTTGTATCTGTTATGGGCCCTTCAGGATCAGGAAAATCTACCTTGCTAAATG
>JAGIAB010000315.1 GCA_017745135.1 Flavisolibacter sp. | reverse complement strand
GTTTCGTATTTAGCAGAGAAACCAACCAGCTTAACACCCGAAGCAAATTCGTGATCGCCTGCTGTAGTCAGCTTTATTGGGTTTACAATCTGATCGGTTGTAACAACATTGCCGGATCTATCGAGATTGTTCCAATAGGAAGCTTTAAAACCTTTTTTACCATCGAAAGCCGATTTTGAAAAATAGCTTTGGGTTACTTTGTTTTCTACAAGATCGCATGCTTTATCGTACACCACATTTTTTGCGCCGAGTTTAGACTGAATTCCATCCAGGATAGTGATTGTCCTTACCGGAGTACCATTGTAATTTCCCCATAACATCGGTCCGTTATCGGCATTGGGACCAATTACGGCAACCTTCTTCATAGATTTATTGAGAGGAAGCACATTATTTTTGTTTTGAAGGAGCGTCATGGATTGTTGTGCCATCGTTAGCGCAAGTTTCCTGTGTTCCCCGTTGTTGATGATCGAAGCAGGGATTTGCGCCCATGGAACAATTGCATCATCATCCATCTCGCCCAAATCGAAACGGCCCATCAACACACGCAACAAACTTTCATTGATTTTTTCTTCATTGATCAAACCCTTTCTAACGGCTTCCGGAAGATTTGCATACGCATAACCTTCCCACACACATTCCACATCAGTTCCTGATAAAACACCTTTAGCGGCAGCATGCACAGGTGTGGATGAAACTTTATGACTGGTATAAAAATCAGTGATGGCGCCGCAATCGGAAACCACAAGGTGTTTAAAACCCCATTGTTCACGAAGAATGGTTTGCAACAAACGTGTGTTACCGCAACAGGGTTCATCATCCAAACGCTGATAGGCACACATCACCTGCCGGACATCTGCCTGCTGAACCAATGATTTGAATGCAGGCAAATAGGTTTCCCATAAATCGCGGGGATTAATATTGTTCAGGTTTAATTCATGACGATTCCACTCGGGACCAGAATGCACTGCATAGTGCTTGGCACAGGCTAAGAGCTTCCTGTATTTTGCATCACCAGGACCTTGCAATCCTTTTACAACGGAAACGCCCATGCGTGAAGTGAGGTAAGGATCTTCTCCATAAGTCTCCTGTCCACGGCCCCAACGGGGGTCTCTGAAAATATTGATGTTGGGTGTCCAAACCGAAAGACTTAAAAAACGCCTGTTCTCCTGTCCTCTTTGTTTTGCCTGGTTGTATTTGGCTCTTGTTTCATTGGAAACTGCATCGAAAATTTTATATACCAGGGCATCATCAAATGAGGCGGCCATTCCAACCGGTTCAGGAAATACAGTAACACTATCGTTGTTGGCAAGACCATGTAATGCCTCGCTCCACCAATTAAATTTTTTAATTCCTAACCTGGGGATTGCAGGCGATTGATCCTGCATCAGCAATACTTTCTCTTCTAAGCTTAATCTTGAGATCAAATCTTTTGCTCTTTGCTCAGAGCTTAAGCCCGGGTTTTGATAGGGATAGTTTTGACCGAAGCAGCAGCCTGCGATCAATAAACTCAATATAAACGTAGGCTTCTTCATATCATTATGATTTAATCAGGAATTTCAACCATCGCTTTAATTACTCCGTTAGCAGGATTCAGCCAGCTTTCAAACTCCTCTTTTACTTTTTCAAATCCTACGCGGTGTGTAATGTATGTCGTTGGTTTCACCTCGCCTTTTTTCATATTGGCAATAACATGTTCAAAATCCTGCCTGGTTGCATTTCGGCTGCTCATCAACGTACCTTCCCTTTTATGGAATTCAGGATGGCTAAAAGAAATATCGCCTTTTTGCAAACCAATCAAAACATATCTTGCCCCATGGGCCATGTATTGAAAAGCATTATTGATGGCTTTTAAACTTCCTGTAGCATCAATCACTACAGTGGGCATATCGCCGTTGGTTATTTGTTTCAATTGTTCTGTAACATCAGAAGCCGATGCATTGACGGTGTAAGCAACGCCCAATTTTTCTTTACAGAAATCGAGACGTTGCTGGTTGATGTCTAAAGCAATGACGTGAGCCCCTGCAATACGTGCAAATTCCATTGTTCCCAAACCAATAGGACCTGCACCAATCACCAGCACAAATTCATCTTTTTCTACTGCAGCCCTGCGAACACCGTGTGCTCCAATGGCAAGTGGCTCTACCAAAGCCAGTTCGTCAAAACTCAAACCTTCACCATGTAATAATGAAGAAGAAGGCACTGATAAATATTCTACCATGCCACCATCCACATGCACACCGCAAACCTGCATTTTTGTACAACAATTGGGTTGGCCTCTGCGGCAGGCAATACATTCACCACAGTTGAAATAAGGAATGAACGTAACTCTTTCCCCGATTTCAAAACCGGGAGCATTGTCAAACGCTATTAACTCGCCTGCGAGTTCATGCCCTAAAATGCGTGGATAATTGAAGTAAGGCTGCGTGCCTTCATAAGCATGCAGATCCGTTCCGCAAATTCCAATGCGCTTTATTTTGATAATTGCCTGTCCTTTTTTTAATTCAGGTTGGTTACCTGTTGCATAATCAAATCGTCCGGGTTCTGTACACACCAATGTTTTCATTTCATCACTGTTATAAATTGTAAAAACGGATTGCATTCAATCCAAAAAACCGGTCTTGTTCATTCTGAGAAAAAGAAGCAAAATAATCCTTCACTATTCCCAGCATTTTTTCATAAGATGCTGCTACCAAACACACCGGCCAATCAGAACCAAAGAGGATACGGTCCGTACCAAAAACTTCCACTACAACATCCAAATAAGGTTTAAAATCTTCTTTCTTCCACGCTTTCCAATCCGCTTCGGTTACCATGCCCGAAATTTTGCAATACACATTTTCATGCTTTGCAATCTTCTCCATATCCCGCTTCCATTCATCTATCTCTTTTCTTTTGATGTAAGGTTTGGCAATATGATCAATCACAAATTTTTGTTCAGGAAAAGAAGCTACTAATTCACCAGAGAAATTGATCTGGTCGGGAAAAATGAGAATATCATAGGCAAAACCCTGTTTTTGCAATGCTGCAATTCCTCTTTTAAATTCCGGCTTCAACATCAGGTCCCGTTGCGGCTCGCCCTGCAACACATGACGAAATCCTTTTACAACCGGAATTGATTTATACTTTGCTAATCTTTCTTCAATATCGTTTGCCTGTAAGTCAACCCAACCTACAACACCTTTGATAAAATCATTTTGGGCCGCCAGTGAAATCAGGAATTCCGTTTCCTCTTCTGACTGACTTGCCTGCACGGCAACACAACCATCAAAACCATTCTGCTGCAATACAGGTTTTAAATCACAGGGAAAAAAATCTTTTTGAATCACCGACATCTCATCTGTTATCCAACTATCTCTAACAGGATTGAATTGCCAAAAATGCTGATGGGCATCAATTGTTTTCACAAGCAAAAATTATTTTCCTATATTCTTATTGTCTGTTTCTTTTTTTTCTTCGAAAACCGGTTGAAGGCTGCTGAAAAAGTTAAGTTCAATTAATCCTGTTGATTGCAACGCTTCCCAAAACTCAACCGGCAACTCCACATTGGCCATTTCCAGGTTTTCTTTTACACGTTTTACATCGGTAGTATTAAGTGCTATGCTTTTTACACCGGGAACATTCAGCGCAAATTGCACACAGGCCTGTGCAGGCTTTACGTTAAACTGTTTGCATACTTCAAAAAATTCCTCTCTCCATTTAAAAAGCGCATTGCTTTTCGGATCATCCCGCTTTAGCAATTGGTAATCGTAATAATCACTACCCACCAAAAAGCCGGAATGAAAAACGGCGGAATTAATTACATACACACCCTTGCTTTCCATTTCTAAAATAAAATCCAAAAGCTCTTGCTGATGCGTTTTAATCGTCATGCTGTTTGCGATCATCACCCAGTCCAACTCTACATCCCCGGCAATTCTCTTTACCATTTTCCAGTCTTTTGCCCCAACACCAATGGCCTGCACTTTGCCCTGGCGTTTTAAATCGTAAAGAGCTTCATACGCACCAAGTATATCTTCATACATTTTTTGCGCTTGCTGATCATCCCTGGCTGTTGCAAGATATTCGTCCGGATCGTGCACTGAAGCCATTTGAGGATTGTAGCCATTGAGCAACTGGTTGCCCTGCTCAAAACATTCGATGATACCATCATAACTGATTTTTTGAACCGCATCATGCT
>JAGIAB010000314.1 GCA_017745135.1 Flavisolibacter sp. | reverse complement strand
TTTCTTTATTAGAACCTGTATCATTTAAATTGACAGAGGTCAAAACTGTCCCGGTGTAAATTTTCTTTCCGGTAGATTTTTTGACAACTGCAGGTGCTGCTACAGAGGCTGTACTTGCAGAAGAAGAACTGCTCAATTGCTTCAGCACTTCGTCAAACCATACTTCCGCATCTGCCTCATAATCCACATCGCATTTTTGCAAAGGCAGTAAGCGCTGTGCCCCCATTTTACTTAACTGCAAATCCACTTGCTCTCCCGCTTTACAGAATAAAGGGTAAGAACTATCACCCAGAGCTATCACGCCATAATTCATTTTCTCCAGTTTGGATCCGTTGGCATGAATGTGATCAAAAAACTTTTTTGCTGCGGCCGGCGGCTCACCATCGCCATGTGTACTTACCACAGTTATAAAATATTCTTCCTTTTGAAGGTCAGTCAAACGGTATTGATTGAGGTCTACAACCTTGGCATTAATACCCGCTTTTTTTGCTTTGGCTGCAAACGATGAAGCCAGTCTTTTTGAGTTGCCGGTTTCAGTCCCGAAAGCAATGGTAATTTTATTCACCAGGGGTTTTGCAGCTACAGGCGCTGATTGCTCCAGGCCTTTCTTACCGGCAAGCAACCCGGCAATGTATCCGTTCAGCCAGATCAGTTCTTCAGTTTGCGAGCCGGTCACTAACTGCTCCACCAATTTCATTTTCGATGCTTCCAACATAATCTCTTATTTAAGCGGTTGCCAATTTTTGTTTTCCGGAATATTGTTCCAACGGTTGAAGTACTACAGGTTCAAAATACTCTTCTGTATTCAAGCCATTTTCCAGCCATTTAAACTGCTGATGCAGTTGCACAACTTTTCCAATGATGAGTAACGAGGGAGAAGCCAACTTCCTGTTAATGGTTGTCCCGGAATATTCATAAAGATTTAAAACCGTGATTTGCTGATTGGGAGTAGTACCCTGCTCAACCACCGCCAGTAATTTATCGGGACTAATATGATGAGCCGTTAATTTTTCCACTACTTCTGAAGCTGTTTCAGATGACATGTAAAAGACCAGGGTATCATCTGTTTGCGCCAGCTCTTTCCAGTATTCCTCAGGAAGAATATCCGATTTATAATAGGTAAGAAAACGGACTCCTTTTGAATGATTTCTTGCGGTTAATGGAATGGCTGCGAACGCTGCAATGCCAGTAGCGGCTGTAATGCCCGGAATGATCTCGTAAGGAATATGATTTTCTGCCAGTACTGTTAATTCATCCAGGATGTTGGAAAAAATAGAAACATCGCCCCCTTTTAACCGAACCACTAACTTGCCTTGCTGAGCATATTTAACCAATAATTCGTTGATGTAAGACTGAGGAGTGGAAACACCACGGCCGCATTGCTTTCCAACAGGTATCACTTCTGCATAATGAGAAACATAATCTTCTATAATTTGAGGACTCACCAAACGGTCTGCTAAAACGATCTCCGCTTTTTGTAACCAGCGAACTGCTTTTACGGTAATCAATTCAGGATCGCCGGGACCAGCTCCGACCAAAACCACTTTTCCTTTTTTTGTTGACATAACAGCTATTTAAATTGTCAAACTGATGTTTAGGAGTATCAGCCGACATGATTATTAATTTTATTAGATTCTAAACTATAGCAGCAAACGATAAATGGAAAGCGTGTTATTTACAACACGAAAAGGAAATACAACATGAGGAATGCAGAGGAAAGCTGGTCCTGAACTTTAAATTCTTCTGCAAGGGTGTTGCCTTTTTCATTGTAATTTTTTTGAAAGAAACAATTAATGTTGCTCAAATATAGATAAGAATTGATTACCCCACAAAATTAGTAGAGTATTATTTCTGTAAACGTTTGCAGATTTTTAGCATAAAGCAGGCATATGACAAGAATTGGTTTATTATCAGATACACACAATTACCTGGATGAAGCCGTTTTCAGGCATTTTGAAAATTGCGACGAGATCTGGCATGCCGGGGATTTTGGAACGGCTGCGATTGCTGATCAACTGAAAGAATTCAGGCCATTGAAAGGAGTTTATGGCAATATTGATGGATATGATATCCGGAGCGTTTACCCGGAAAAATTGATCTGGAATTGTGAAAATATAAAAGTGTACATGACCCATATAGGAGGTTATCCTGCCCATTATGCTCCTAACATTAAACAGGACCTGATAAAAAATGGAGCAGGATTATTCATCAGCGGGCATTCCCACATCCTCAAAATTATTTATGACGATAAGATCAATTGTCTGCACATGAATCCCGGAGCTGCCGGCAACCAGGGATGGCATAAAATAAGAACCATCGTTCGTTTTGCGATCGATGGTTCCAATATTAAAGATTGTGAAGTGATTGAGCTAGGAAGAAGAGGCCAGTAAAGGCAGAAGACAAAGGGTTGAAGGTAAAAGGCAAAAGTTTCACTAACCTTCCACCCTCTACCCTCAACCTTTCACCTTATTAAAACCATCCACGTGTTTGGAAAATTTCCCTGAAAGGCCATGGAATGGAAGCAAGAATGATCAACAGTGCTACTAAATAAAAGATCATAGTTCTTTTATGCTTAGCCCTGTCACCAATTGGTTTTTTGCCTTGTGCTTTACCAATATGAATCAAAATAACAGCGATCAGCATTCCTGCCAAATGTTCTACTGCAAAAAAGCGGCTGTAAGGATCCTTCATTACAGCCCCCATGCCGGAATTTTGTATGAGCTTATATCCTAAAGGACCAACAAAATAGAGATAGATACCAATCAGCAACATCAGGTCGGCAAAAATGGTAAGGAGTAGTCCGAGCCGGTTGTCGGAGCGGATGTATGGACGGTTGCCCGCCAGCAAACTATTGATGATTGCAAATAACAACAACAATAAAACGATCCATCTGCCAACACTATGCGCATGCAACATTACGGAGTATAAACTGGTATCCATGCTGATTGATTTTGGTTTCCTGCCAAAACTACGATGTTTTGTTTGTCAATATTCAATTGTGAAATAGATGTTGAAAGCCTGGTTACAAATATGAAGTGAAAGAAGGCGTAAATAGAGTGATGATTATGTAACCATCTTCACTGCTACAAAAATTTCATCATAGGGGAGGCCATCTTTTATAGACGTACGCTGAAACACAATCCACTTTCCATCATAACTCCAATACGCTTCTGCATTTTTGAAATGAGTTTCTTCGGGATAGTGTAAGGTATCCGCTTGAGTATAATCAAAATATCCAGCCTGTAGTGAAGATGAATGAGAAAAACCCAGCCTAAAGAATCGAGACCTCATGTGCAAATCTTGTGGTTTATTACAGAATAGTTGAGGTTAGTGTTGAACTATAAATTTACTACTGAAATTGGATGCTCTTCCTCTCGAACACCCGACTTTTTGTTAGAAATAATTTAGTGATGCAAGAATTGTCTCTTACGATATTCGTGAATTTAGATACAATGTCCAAAACGTTCAATTAAACTACTTAATAACTTTCGCCAACGCCAGAAAGCAGGTGCAGCTTCACCGCATTTTCTTTCAGAAGTGTCTTGTATTGGTCCTTCATTACTTGCGGCAAAAACGAAATATCTATAAACTCCAGACCCTTTTCCAATCGCTTTGAAAACTTTGCATAGATGTTCTCAATACTTTTTGCAGGTATTCTGAGAGCCACTCCTAACTTATCAAAATGTTCTCTCTTCAACTTTCTTTTTTTCCCATCAATTGTAAGCGCCATTTCTTCTTTGTCCTGGGGCATGATAAGTTTTGTACACAACATATCGTACGCAGGTGAGAGTACAATTTCTTTTTGTTCAGTAGTCAGCAATGCAAAGTTTTTAAGATGCATATCTGCATTGCCGGTTAAAAAAAAATAAAACAACCTCAAAAAAATTAATCACGTCCAGGCCCGGTCTCGTCGAATATTTTGAAATGTGCTTACCTATTTTCTCCATTGAACTGTGGTACTTGTTTTCTGTAAGTGTCCCTGTTAATTGGCACATATCCTCAAATGCAAGCCTATTGCCTTTCACCCGGTTAAATCGTTTTGTCAAATAAGCAAGTTCGCCAGACTTTAGCCTTATCAAACTATGCTCCGCTGTTGATATTCCAAAGATTTGCGAAAGATGCATGGTGAGATCTTCGTTCTCCGGCATGTTCGGAAATTCTTCGGTTGGGGACTTGAGTATATAATCT
>JAGIAB010000313.1 GCA_017745135.1 Flavisolibacter sp. | reverse complement strand
TTACCCTTTTCATCTGCAATATGGAAAATGAGTTGCTTCTCTTTATCATTCGTCGCAAGTACAACAAAGTTGCCGCCTGTAACGAACCACTCCTTAATAGTTTCTCCTTCAGGCTTTTCAAACAAAAATTTATTTGTTACTGTCTTATTTTTAAAATCGGCAATTTCAATTCGAAAATGCCTTTTGTTATTATTTAATGACTTATCCTGAGTCGAATAAAAGATACTTGTTGTAGTATTGTTTATTATTGCCGCGTAAAACCCATAATCTTTTGCGCTTACTGCACTGCTGGCCCTTGGCACTTGTATTATGCCCTCCTGTTCAAAATCTTTAGAAAGCAAAATGTATTCTACTTGGTCGCTGTTCCAGAGAAGCATTGTAGTTTTCAAATTTTTCTTATCGTTCGCAACATACGAATAGTAGGGTGAAGGCTTGGTTACAGCAGCACCGGCAGGTTGATAGCTGAAAACTGTATTCTGGGTAAAAGAAACCCGAAAAAGAAGAAGACACATTGAAAGAGTGATGTAGTTCTTCATAAAGCTATTTTTTCGAAATATAGAAATAAAATTTATACTTTTTAAATGACGTAAGTTATCGTAACATTTCGGTTGTACAAGAACCTTTCCGATGCTGGCCTGAGTCTGCGACCATTAGTGTTCGAAACCTGAGACGGTAATTTTGTGAAATGACCGTAAATGAACTATTGAGGTTAATACCTTCAAATACCTTTAGGGATTTGGCCGTCGAGACAAAAGTTGATGCTCAGGTGAAAAAGCTTTCGGGTGAAGTAATGTTTAAGCTGATCTTGTTTTCCATGTTGAACTCGGACAAGCTTAGTTTACGGGTAATGGAAACATTTCTACATTCTGCCAGGTTTAAATCTTTCTCTCATTTTGACATTTTAGATAGCAGATACAATTCTATACGGGATCGGATTTGTACCATTAATGCGGTCTATTTTGAAAAGCTATTCGAAACAGTATTCAGTATCTATAATAAAGAATTAAAGGAAGAAAAGGCATTGTCAAAAACCGACAGTACTTATGTTGCTCTGGCTGCTAAACTGTTTTCACAAGGCATAGAAAATGGTAGCAGCAAGAGTGAGAATAAAAGGTTTATAAAATATAGCGTGAATTTAAAGGGAAGTCTTCCATCAACAGTGAAAGTATTTACGAAACAAGATTATGTAAGCGAACATAAAGCGTTGTCAGAATTGATTGACGATGCAAACTGTATAGAAGGCAACGTTGTTGTGTTTGACAGAGGTCTATATTCACCCAAGTTATCCGTAGTCTTGCATCTTCACGATGCTGACCTGAGTTTCCAAGCTATCCGTAGTCTTCTATCCTATCACGATGCTGGCCTGCATCCTCGACTCAGCTCCGTCAAAACCATACTTAATCATTCATCAATACTTTAATACTTAATAATGCCGGGCTATAGTTGTAAACAAAACCAGAATGAGAAAAGCAGATTCCGGGAGTCTAATTCCTGCAAAGGCAAACTAAGAATAACCAGCGTCTGAAAAAACTTCCATTTTATTCTCCAATCACCTTAATCAACGTGCCGGATGGTACGCTTTCCGTGAGTTGCATACCATTCAAAATGGCGTGTTCTTCCAGCCTTTTATCTGCAACACCAAAAAAGCGGAGCACCTGTTGCAATGTTCCTGTTTGTCCAACCGTTTTTATACGTACCCGCTGTGGTTTTTTATTCAGCATAGTGGGGTCGGTAAGTGTTCTAAAACTTTTCATGGAACTGGCAAGTATGTTATCGTAAGCAGGAAAATCATTGAGAGCAGATACGCCAATCATAAGGTAAATGTTATCCCCATGCTGAACCAGGTAAGACAAAGTTCTTAATGAACCTTGCTGCTGTTGCAGATCGGCAATCATCACAATAGCATTGTTGCCATTAATTGTCGTACGATTGGAGTTCACCAATTGCAGTTTGTATTGCTGCAGTACATTGTTGGCTGCTTCGTCCAGCGTTTTTCCCTGCGCCAGCGTAAAGATCATTAAGGCCTTGCCATCACGTGAAGCCAGCTGTACCTGCTGCGGAGTATTTTGATAGGCCCAATTGGTAGGAATGGTGAATTGCAAACCTAATGGCGGATGATAAAAAACACCATTCTCCAAAAAACCTTCTTTTGGATCTTCACCATAGATCAATCCTTCAATGCGGCGGAGATATTCATTGCGTCCAACTGCAAGGTTAGGATTATTCAGTTCCTGCTTTTTTTTCGCCGCCAGTTTTTTTATCGTGGCATACCGTTCTTCCGGTGAAGGGTGGGTAGATAAAAAAGGCGGCAGTTCTTCACTGTGATTCTGTGCTGACTGCCGTTCAAGGGTTTGAAAGAAGTCGGCCATGTATTGAGGATCGTATCCGATCTTGGCAGAATAATCCACACCCAGTTCATCAGACTGGCGTTCAGCATCACGCCCATATTTTAATAGCAAAAGTCCAAGGCCCTGTGAGGCGGTTTCACCAAACCTGGCCAGTTCGGGAGAAATGATCATGCCGGCGATAAGGCCTACTGATGCAAGAATCTGGTTGCGCTGTTGCTTTACCGAGTGCCTTGCAGTGATATGACCGATTTCATGACCCAGCACACCTGCAAATTGGGCTTCGCTATTCAGGTAAGCCATAATGCCGCGGGTAAAGTAAACATAGCCGCCGGGCACGGCAAAAGCGTTAACAACATCAGAGTTGATCACACGAAAATGGTATTCCAGACCCGGCCGGTGTGAAATGGCGGCCATACGCTGACCCATGCTGTTAATATAGTTTTGAAGAGAAGAATCTTCGTATAAGCCAAACTGTTGTATTACCTCCGGGTCGGCCGCTTTTCCCATTTCTATTTCCTGTGCCTCGGACATTAAAACCACTTCTTTTTTCCCCGTAACAGGATTGCGGGCACAATTGCTGATCACAAAAAGAGAGGCAGTAAGAAAACTTGCCATCAGAAGGTACTTCATCTTGCTGTGTTTAGTTCACAAATATCCATGCAAGCACAATGCCAGTCAATTCGCTTTTCAGATAAGTTTCAACCATCCATCTCCGGAGTAAATGAATCTTGCGTGGACTTGTCGTAACGAAAATGCATCAGGCAGGCGGGGAACTTGGGCTAACACACATGTCCATGTGAGAGTTGTGGAGAGGAACACGGAACCTCATAAAGTACTTAAGGATGATTGAAAAATGAAAGCTCTCCTGTTTTTGGAGAGCTTTTTCTATGTTCCTTATTGCAAGCCGGCAATTACACCCTTCTTCCGCTAACAAGATTGATAACGATCATAATAACAGCTATAACCAGCAAAGCATGTATTAACCCGCCGGTTACGTGAAAGGCAAACATGCCTAACAGCCAGCCAACGATCAGGATTACGGCGATGATGTACAATATATTTCCCATGACTAAGGTTTTAATGTGAAAAATTGGGTTATCACAGTTAGTAATAAAATAATTCTGCCACGTTTGGACAGTTGCCCTTTGAATAGCGAAGTCCAAGGTTTTTTGGGCCTTTATGGGCCAGGGGTTCGTCTATCTATTGGACGCCTGTTGCGTCGCACTCTTGTACGTTCGGCAATTCTATTCCCCACTTATCGACGTTTTCTCCCGCAATTTCAGCGTCAAACTTTTTGAGGCTTTTTATTAGCTTTAATAGTATGAATCCGAACGATTATAAGGACTCCATTAAAAGCATTATTGTCCAGGCTATCTGGTAGTCTTCCTTTCCACGAGTTCGCCTGAACCTGCCACTTAGGTCCCTCAAAACCATACTTAATCCTACATCATAACAACAACATGTCCCAACGTGTAACTTTCCAAACGAAACACCGTTACACTGAAATTCTATTCAGCCCTCAATCACCAAAGCTTCCGCCAATGACTAAAAAGAATTTCATCTTACTGGGATTTATCCTCCTGAAATTCCTGCTTCAATATGCTTTAATCAACCCGTATTATGATCTGCACCGGGATGAGTATCTACACTTGGACCAGGCAAATCATTTGGCCTGGGGCTATTTATCAGTACCGCCGGTTACTTCCTGGATTGCATGGATTATACAGCTTTTAGGCAATTCCATATTTTGGGTGAAGTTCTTTCCTGCATTGTTTGGCGCTCTTACGGTGCTGGTAGTTTGGAAAACCATTGAAGAACTAAAAGGGAATCTATTTGCATTGGTTTTAGG
>JAGIAB010000312.1 GCA_017745135.1 Flavisolibacter sp. | reverse complement strand
TAGCTACTTACAATACCGTTTTGCTGGCGATGGAATTATTTATGAGTTTATGCAAAAAGGACGGTTTTACAGCATCAAAAAAAATGAGGTGCTGACCCTTAATAATTCTGATGATTTTGATGACAATAATACAAGCTAATCAATACCAATTAATTACCGTCATCAAAGTTGTCATCAAAGGTTCATCAAAAAAACAGGGTTGATGAAAACAAATCTTTTCTGATGACAAAATGATGAAGCCGTAAACTATTCATTATAAAACGATTACAACGATTTTCATCAAATCATCAAAAAAATACAAAATTATGACCCCACAAAAAACAACCTGCGAGCAGGCAAAGAGATTGGATATTGTTACCTACCTGGAACAGCTGGGCTGCAAGCCTGTCAAAGTACGTGGAAATGATTATTGGTTTTACTCTCCCTTTCATAAAGAGAACACGCCATCTTTTAAAGTAAACCGGAAGCTGAATGTATGGTATGATCATTCATTAGGCAAAGGTGGTAACCTGGTGGATTTTGGTATTGCTTACCACCAATGCCCGGTAGCCAGTTTCCTGGAGAAATTAAATGAACATCACAACCGTTTTTCTTTTCACCAGCAACCCTTCAGCCAGGCGAGTGAACATACACGAATACCAATGAATATGCACAATAATGAATTAACTAAAACGGAAACACCGAAAGATGAACAAGGACAAACAAAAATGAAAATCCATAAAATTACCGACCTGGAAAATCCAATGCTGAAAGAATATTTCCAGAAAAGAGCTATCTCAATTTCTAATGCTGAAAAATATTGTAAAGAAATTATTGTAGAGGTTGGGCAAAAAAATTATACGATGATCGGGTTCAAAAATAATTCCGGCGGTTTTGAACTGAGAAGTATTAGCGACTTTAAAAGCACCATTGCTCCCAAAGACGTAAGTTTTTTTCAGCACGAAAAACCAGCCTTAGCAGTTGTAGAAGGCCTGTTTGATTTTCTTTCCCTGCTGGAAAAGCAACGGGATATTTTGCCGGAACAGACAAATTTCCTGGTGCTCAATTCCCTTTCTTTTTTTGAAAGATCATTACCGCTCATGCAAGAACACGAACGGGTTTACCTGTTACTGGATAACGATGCATCCGGCAGAAGCTGCATGGCTGCAGCAATAAAACGATCCCAAAATTTCATTGACCTGTCGCATAAATACTCCGCCGTAAAAGACCTTAACGAGTGGCTGGTGAAAGAAAAAGCCCACGCACAGGAGCAAAGTAACCGCAGGAGCTTCGGGCTTCGGCGTTGAGGTCGTCAGCCTGCTTGCATAGCAAATAAGCGTTGATAAAGCAGCCATAGGCTCGAATAAAGCCAGACACATTTAATCAAGACCAGACAAGCTTAATCCTACGGATCTAAGCCTGTCCAATCCGATTAAGCATTACCAGAGAGCGGGAGCCAGCTATGTTCTCGTGGGCTCGTAACCTCACCCACTTCGAACATGCTGGCCCATTCATGCCGCTTTCGGGCGGCATTCATGGGGGCGCAAAGCGCGGCGAGCAACTAATAAACAAGAATACACTATGGAAACAATGAATCACAAGAACAAAGGCGGAAGGCCGAAGAAAGCTGTAAAAAGAAACTACAGGCTGCGTGTAGCCTGTAACCTGATTGAGCTAAAAACAATCCAGCTTAAAGCGGAAAAAGCGAAGCTGACGGTTTCAGAATTTTTACGTGAAGCGGCCTGCAACAGCCATATTGACATCCGGGAAAAAACGCTACCCAGGGAGGTTTTAGATTTCACAGGAAAGCTTAGTCACCTGGCTGCTAATATAAATTCATTGGCATATAAAAATAATGCCGCGCAAACTTTCAATGCTTTTGAACGGGCGGAATTAAGACTGCTGGCGACGGCGGTAAAACAAATGGTACAGGATATTAAATACTTTTTACAATGATTGGAAAATTAATAACCGGGAAAGGTTTTGGCGGATGCATCAGGTATTGCCTGGAGGATAAAAAAATGAAGGAGGACAAAGATCAAACCATAACGCAAAACCGGGCGGAGGTTTTGCTATTTAACAAATGTTTTGGGAACAAAAAAGAACTGGTGCGGGAGTTTAATGATGTAAGAAATCTAAACTCCAAACAATCCAAACCGGTGTTTCATATCACCCTAAGTTTTGCGCCAGGTGAGCAATTATCCAGGACGCAACTGATCCATATCGCCAGGGATTGCGCGGAAGATTTTGGCTTTGCCGACAATCAATTTTTAGTGGTGGAGCATAAAGACACGGAGCATCAGCATATACACCTCGTGGCAAACCGTATCGGTTTTGCTGGCAAAACCAATGTATCCGATAGCAACAGTTATAAACGAATGGCTAAGTTCTGCCGGAAAATGGAACAAAAATATAAGTTGCAACAGGTGCTAAGCCCCCGGCGGTTTCTATCAAAGGATCAGCAATTGCTCCCCAGGAACGACCAACGAAAGGAGCAGCTTAAAGCACAGCTAAAGCAAATATTACAGTCCTCTAAAACAATGGAAGGATTTCAGCAGAAAGCAAACGAGTTAAATATTGAAACTATTAAAGGCCGGGGTATCGCATTTATGGATGATAAGGGTGTAAAAATAAAAGGCAGCGACATGGGCCTTTCCCTGCAAACTATCGAAAAGCAAATCGCCCGCAACAGCCAGGCTAAGGAACTGAAAGAAACAGAATTTATTAAAATAAAACAAAGACAAAATACACTTAGGTTATGAATGAAGAAATTTTACAATCCGTACTTACCGAAGTATTGGAGGGTCAAAAGGAAGAAGCCATCAGTAATGGCCTGTTAACAAAAGCCGTTGAAAATATCTCCGACAGAATAACAGGGATAGAAGAAAAAGTATCCAAGTTAAAGATTACGGTTCCCGATCCTGATCTGGTACCGGTAAACGGATTGCTCAAAAAACATTTCCAGGTAATACAGGGAGTCATAGAAGCGCAGCCCAAAGAAGTTCGGCAAATAAAGCAGATCGTACTTTTCCCGATAGAAAGCCACAAACTGGAGTTTTATAAAATTGTTATGGGAAGGTTCTTTAAATGGGCTACCATTCTGATCATCGCCCTGGTGATAATTTTTAAGATTGAGCACTACCTCAAATAATTTAAAATTCTTCAAAACCAGATATTATCGTTTGGGTAAAGAAAGAGTAGTTTTAACATTGTCGAATAAGTTCATTTGAAAATTGTTTCTATTTTCCCAATTGAGAAAGTTTAATTTAAGAAAAATTTACAGATATCGTTTTTTATGGTTTACGAAAAATTCGTAGTTTTGTTCAAAAATCAGTATGAGAAGGCTCTTAGCTACTATGAGTGTTTTAACCATTACTTCAATTTATTGTAATTTTCTGTTCGCTCAAAAAAACGCCATTACGCCGTTGGAGAAAATGGTTGAAAAATTCAAGAACATTAAAAGTCTGCAATATGAAGAGAGTTCGGTAACCAAAACCCTGTTTAGCAACGACACCGCAAAACTACATTTCTCCAAGCTATTGTTTTTTGATACCGCAGGGCACATCCGTGAGGCTGACGAATCAATTAACACTGATACTTATAGCGGTAGAGCTGTGTTTAGCAACAAGAATCTTTACAATCTTGCATCAGATAAGTCATACACCGTAAGAAAAGAAGAAAATTATTTGGGGCCTATCGGTGACCTGTTCAATAATGGAGGTGTTATTGCCATCAATAAAAAACATATTTTTCGGTATCCTCAAAGAATATCCAAATTGAATGATACATTAGTTGATGGGAGAAAATGCTATTATTATACCATAACTGATTTGGATACAATTATAAACGGTAACAGGCATTTTTCTTGTACATACATTGCTATAGATAAAAAGAGCTATTTGCCGGTAGCTTCGTCGTACTCTGGATATGGTGCAATTGAGAAAGGTGGAATGAAAGTTGGCTCGTTCAACTTATTTGGCAAATCGAAATATGATAATGTAAGGTTAAACACCGCAAAGAATGATCTTATAAAGTTCAAAGTGCCCGAAGCGTATCATTTGCATGAAAATCTACCTCTTTTGGCGGAAGGGACAATGGCGCCAGAATGGGTAGGAACTGCGGTAAGTGAGAATACATACTCATCAAAAAGTTTTAACGGAAAGGTCTTGCTACTTTTTTTAAGCGATATTGGTTGCCCGGCCAATCAATTATCCGTTCCAATGTTGAAC
>JAGIAB010000311.1 GCA_017745135.1 Flavisolibacter sp. | reverse complement strand
CACAAGCAAAAAAGCTCCCTTTAGCCCCCGATCCACGTTTTAATGATAAACTGGTTACCCGTTTTGTAAATAACATTATGTGGGAAGGCAAGAAAAGCATTGCCTACGACATTTTTTACAATGCTTTGGAAAGAGTAGCCAAACAAACTGGTGAAGATGGATACGAAGTTTGGAAAAGAGCTTTATCCAATGTAACTCCTGCCGTTGAAGTTAGAAGCCGCCGTATTGGTGGTGCTACCTTCCAGATTCCTTCTGAGGTTCGTCCCGACAGGAAGATTTCTTTAAGTATGAAATGGCTGATCCGCTACAGCCGCGAAAGAAATGGCCGCAGCATGGCAGACAAACTAGCCAATGAAATTGTAGCTGCTGCAAAGGGTGAGGGTGCCGCTTTCAAAAAGAAAGAAGATACCCACCGTATGGCTGAAGCAAACAAGGCATTTGCTCACTTTAAAGTTTAATTGAAACAGATTTATAAAAGAAAAATCCTCTCAAACTGAGAGGATTTTTTATTGCTATTACCTGAACAATCAGGCGTTTTCATTATCCATACCACCTGTGCCGCCTGCAACTCCGCTGTCGAATATATCGGTAGTGGGCGTGGTCACACCTTCTGGAGTTTGAGTTCCTGTGTTGATGTCGGAACCTTCATATTGTGCTCCTGTGCTGCCTATAGATCTTGCACTTGAGGGGCGTCTGCTACGGTTACCTCCTGAGGAAGAGCCTCCCTTTTTAGCTACTGCAGTTCTTGTTGATTTGCTTGCAGAGGCCAATCCACGGCTGCTGCGACTTGCAGAGGAGCCGCCTTTCTTAGCTCCGCCTTTTTTTGCTCCACCTTTCTTAGCAGCAGATTTTTTAGCTCCACCTTTTTTAGCTGTAGCTTTTTTCAGAGCGGATTTTTTTGCACCGCCTTTTTTAACACCTCTACCAGAAGAGGAGCCGCGTGAAGATTTTTTAGAAGCGCCTTTTTTAGCTGCTTTTTTAGAAGCACCTTTTTTGGATCTGCCGCCTCCGGAGGATTTCATTCCTCCTTTTTTTCCAGCGGCCGCTTTCTTGGTTGATTTTGCCATTGTAATGGTTTTGATTTAAATGAAAAAATGGGTTTAATATAAGTAAGAAAAAAATTTCTTTTGAAATTACGATGATGTAAATGATTTGCAAAAATTATGCTCAGCAAAAATCATTTTTTATTTCGTACATACAACATTGTGAATTGATTTTTTACAACATCCGCTTAACAAACATTATTTAAGTGGAATGTTTTTGGTGCAGCGGATTTTCCTACCTTTGCACACTCAATTTTTTAAATTGGCTATTTGTGTACCATCATAAGGCCGCTAAAAATTGAGAAATAGCAGGCAAGGTGTAGAAGAGTGTCCTTCGCGATGCTCAGGACAAACGGACGATAGAAGGACGAACTGCCTGGTATAAGATCCTTCTGTTTAATTGAAGGACCAATTTTAAAACACTATATCAATTTAATAATCATGGCTGATCTGAGATTTCAACGCAACTTCGGTATTGCCGCCCACATTGATGCCGGTAAAACCACAACCACTGAGCGCATTCTCCGCTACACTGGTATGATCCACAAGACTGGTGAGGTGCACGAAGGTGGTGCAACTACCGACTGGA
Source organism: Flavisolibacter sp. (assembly GCA_017745135.1). Classification (GTDB taxonomy): domain Bacteria; phylum Bacteroidota; class Bacteroidia; order Chitinophagales; family Chitinophagaceae; genus Flavisolibacter. The sequence continues at coordinate 2,591 of JAGIAB010000311.1, read as the reverse complement.
TGGAACAGGAGAAAGAAAGAGGTATCACGATTACCTCCGCTGCTGTTAGCTGCCAGTGGAACTTCCCAACGAATATGGGTAAACCCACTTCCGACACTAAAAAATATTACTTCAACATCATTGATACGCCCGGACACGTGGACTTCACTGTAGAGGTAGAACGTTCCATGCGTGTACTCGATGGTTTGATTGCGTTGTTCTCTGCTGTGGATGGGGTCGAGCCTCAGTCTGAAACCGTATGGCGCCAGGCTAACCGCTACCATGTTCCCCGTATCGGTTTTGTAAATAAAATGGACCGCCAGGGTGCCGATTTCTTAAATGTGGTAAACCAGGTTAAAGAAATGCTGGGCGCCAAGTCCGTTCCTCTTCAATTACCAATCGGGGCTGAGGATAATTTTAAAGGTGTTGTTGATCTGATCAAAATGAAGGGAATTGTATGGCACGCCGAAACAGAAGGAATGACCTTTGATGAAGTTGCTATCCCAGACGACATGAAGGAAGATGTTGAATTTTGGAGACAGAATTTGATTGAGGCCGTTGCAGAATATGATGATAAATTGCTGGAAAAGTTCTTTGATAATCCGGACAGTATTTCTGAGGCTGAAATCCATGAAGCCATCCGCAAGGCTACTATTGATCTTTCAATTGTACCGATGATGTGTGGCTCATCCTTTAAAAATAAAGGTGTGCAGGCTGCATTGGATGCGGTTTGCCGTTACCTGCCTTCTCCGGTTGATATTGATGCCATCACAGGAACAGATCCGAATACAGGCGAGGAAATCACTCGTAAGCCTGATGCCAAAGAACCGTTTGCAGCTTTGGCTTTCAAGATCATGACCGATCCTTTTGTAGGTCGTTTGGCTTTCTTCCGTGCTTACTCCGGTCATTTGGATGCCGGTTCTTACGTATTGAATGTAAGAAGCGGGAAAAAAGAACGCATCTCCCGTATTATGAAGATGTTTGCCAACAAGCAAAATCCGATCGACTTCATCGAAGCCGGTGATATCGGTGCTGCTGTTGGTTTTAAAGAAATTAAAACTGGTGATACACTTTGCGATGAGAACCACCCCATCGTTCTGGAGAACATGTTTATTCCAGAACCGGTGATCTCAATTGCCGTTGAGCCAAAAACGCAGGCTGACGTTGATAAAATGGGTATGGCCATTGCCAAGCTGATCGAAGAAGATCCAACACTTCGTGTAAAATCAGACGAGGAAACCGGCCAGACTGTATTGAGCGGAATGGGTGAGCTGCACCTCGAGATCATTGTTGATCGTATGAGACGTGAATTTAAGGTAGAGGTAAACCAGGGTGCTCCTCAGGTGGCTTATAAGGAAGCATTTAACGCTACTATTCAACACCGCGAAGTATTGAAAAAACAATCCGGTGGCCGTGGTAAGTTCGCCGATATCATGTTTGAATTAGGACCTGTTGATGCTGATTGGAAGGAAGCCAATCCTGACAAACAGTTCCAGTTTGTGAACGATATTTTCGGTGGTTCTATCCCACGTGAATTTGTTCCGGCTATCCAGAAAGGTTTTGAGCAATCAATGAGCACCGGTGTATTGGCCAGCTATCCTGTTGATAACATGAAGATCCGTGTTTACGATGGTAGCTTCCACGCAGTAGACTCTGATTCTATGTCATTCGAACTTTGTGCGAAACAAGGTTTCCGTGAAGCTGCAAGAAAAGCAAAACCTGTGTTGCTTGAGCCGATCATGAGAGTAGAAGTATTAACTCCTGATCAATATATGGGTGATGTGACAGGTGACTTGAACCGTCGCCGTGGTATGATGGAAGGCATGGATACCCGTGCCGGTGTACAGGTGATTAAGGCAAAGGTTCCATTGAGCGAAATGTTCGGTTATGTAACGCAGTTACGTTCATTGTCTTCTGGTCGTGCATCATCTACAATGGAGTTTTCACACTATGCTCCTGCTCCAAATAACATCGCTGAAGAAGTGATTGCGAAGAGTAAGGGTAAGGTGAGTGCGGAATAAACTATAGCGTCTGTTTATAATTTTGAAAAGCCTATTCAAGATGAATAGGCTTTTTTTATTATTTTTAGTTCTCTTAATTCTGTTTTATGAGATTTGCCTTAATCATCTTTCTTACACTATTTGTGTTTTCTAATTCATTCTCTCAAGTTCCCGGCATTAAATGGCAAAAGACTTTTGGGGGCACCAACTATGATGATCCATCCAGGTATGATTCATCAGTAGCTGATCACCCTAAAGTTTTTATTCCTATTAAGAGTGGAGGCTATTTTATTGCCGGCACCACACAGTCTAATAATGGAGATATGATTGGGAACCACGGGATTTCAGATATCTGGATAGCCAGGCTGGATACGGCCAGGAATATCATCTGGAAAAATTGTTATGGTGGAACCTCGCGGGAAACTTTCGGAAGTATACAACAGGTTGGAGATGATGGCTTCATTCTGATTGGGTCCACTTATTCAAACAACGGAGATGTTTCCGGCAACCATGGTCAGGAAGATATTTGGGTTGTTCGTTTAAATATGGATGGAGAGATTCTTTGGCAAAATTGTTTCGGAGGAACCGCCAACGATCAAGGCAACTATATTG
>JAGIAB010000310.1:288-4226 GCA_017745135.1 Flavisolibacter sp. | reverse complement strand
GCTATAATTTGCCTTCCACAAATCATATCGCTTAAACTGCGTTTGCAATCTCATCTCGAAATCATTCCAGTTTCTTTTTTCTTTCGGGCTCCAAAGTACCTCGCTTAAGGCACTCATTCTTGGAAACACCATATACTCAACCTTGCGTGGATTTTTTATGTATTCGGTCCAAAGGTTTGCCTGGGCGCCTTCAATGAATGTTGATTGCGAAGAATCCAGTTGATTTGGCACAGGTTCATAGGCGTACACTTTTTCAACAGGAGTGTAGCCGCCAATGGTTACGGAATCCTCATTCTTTGTTTGTGTATAGTCAAAATAAACATAACCACCCGGCGTCATAATCACATTATGATTTTGAGATGCCGCAGCAATTCCACCTTCTTCTCCACGCCAGCTCATTACCCATGCGTTTGGCGCCAATCCTCCTTCTAAAATTTCATCCCACCCAATCAATGTCCTTCCCTTGCTGTTCAAATATTTTTCCATTCGCTGAATGAAATAACTCTGAAGTTCATGTTCATCTTTCAGGCCAAGCGTTTTCATTCTTTCCCCGCACTTCGGACAACGCTTCCAGTTTGTTTTCGGTGCTTCATCGCCGCCAACATGAATGAGTTTGGATGGAAACAGCGGAAGAACTTCATCCAGTACTCCCTGTAAAAACATAAACGTGGAATCATTGCCTGCACAGAAGATGTCATCAAATATTCCCCATGTTTCCTGCACTTTTTTTCCATGATTTTTTTTGCTTCCTTCGGAAGGATGGGTTGGTATCACTGTTTCTTCAGCAGGAAAACAACTTAGCCATGGATAGGAAGCAATAGCCGCAGAAGCATGTCCGGGCATTTCAATTTCAGGAATAACCGTAATGCGACGATCGGCTGCATACTTCACGATCTCTTTCACTTGTTCCTGTGTATAAAAACCGCCGTAACGAATATTATCATTGCCGGTGCCGGGATAACGCCCAATGATTGTTCCGGCCCTCCATGCGCCAACCCTGGTAAGTTCCGGATATTTTTTGATCTCGATCCTCCATCCCTGGTCATCGGTTAAATGCCAGTGGAAATAATTTAGTTTATGAAGGGCGAGATAGTCGATATATTTTTTTACAAAGGATACCGGAAAGAAATGCCTTGCAACATCCAGGTGCATTCCTCTGTATTCAAACCTCGGATAGTCGTCTATTTGTACGAGAGGTACATTTAGTTTGGGGTTTGGAGTTTGGGGTTTAGGGTTATTGGCGGGCAGCAGTTGGATCAGGGTTTGCATTCCGTAGAAAGTTCCTGAATAACTATTGCCATTGATGATGACTCTATCGTTCGTTGCATGCAAAGAATATCCTTCTTCATGCTCCGGCGCCTTAATAAACCGTAAGGTTGTAAACCGGATGAAGTTTTTGCTTGCCGGCTTGTTTACTGCCAGCTTGAAGCCATATACTTGTTGTAAGTAATCATTGAAAATGCTTGCCGTCTTTTTATCTTCTGCATCTTTGGCAATAAGCACCGTGGTTTTAGTTAATGGAAAACTTCCACTTGATGTATGCATGCTTACTGGCTGCGGAATGATCTGCTGCGCCGAACTAAATAAGGGTAACAGTAAAATCCAGGCAAAGGTTTTCATGCGGCAATTTACTTACAAGTGTCTGGACCCTGTTTTTTGTAATGCGTTTTAAGAATATTTTGTTTGAGGTGTGAATTGTCTACATCCACTGCATTTCAAAACGGCGGAACCTGTTTTTCATTTCCCTGTAAATTTTCCGGAAGGTTGACATGCGTTCGCGAAGCTTTCCGTAATTGTCCATTTTAATACCGTCTATTCCCTCGCCTGAAAGTTCCTGGGCAAAACTTGCCAGTTGTCTTTCCGATACAATAAGATCGTGTCTCAAAAAGTCAATTACTTCTTTTTGAATAATGAACTGGTTTTGAAAATGCTCGGCCTGTTCAGGTACTCCATTTTTATTATTTCGGGTTAGAATAGCGGCTAAATGGGCCTCGAAAGTTTTGATCTCTTCTTTAAAAAAAATTAACTCACGGGTCCAGAGCTGGTACTCCCGGTGTAAGCCTCGAATTGATATAGTAGCAATCATACCCTTCAATTTTATATAAAGCAACTATTTAGTTGAAGGGTCAGGACTGATGTTTATTTACCCAAACTATGATTCTTGTCAGCAGGATTGACGAAGAAGGTGTTTTCTGGTGGAGGTACTCTACTTACTTGAACTAAATAACTCTTTGCCTGCCATTTATCGAAAGCTGTTTTATTTAATGACTGCCACTTTGTTCCCTCAATTTTTTGAACTCGCTTCCTTCTTTCCATTGCGGCCATTTTTCATTTGAAGCGACTTGTTTGCCTACCATGAAAAGTAATTTCAGATCTTCAATTGCGCCGTCCAGGTTCCAGTCATTGGTGATTTCATCAGAAGGACGGTGATAATGTTTGTCCCTGTACTCATCGCTTTTTTGCTTTCCATAATCTTTTCCTTTTCCAATAACATCAATGCCTTTGCTTGTGTACAGGGAAGGAATACCAACCCTGGCAAAGTTGAAATGGTCTGATCGGTAGTAGGAGCCGGCTTCGGGATGAAATTCAAACGCAGTATAACGATCCATTTTTTTTGCGGCTTCTTTTAAATAATCTTCAAGTTCGGATTGTCCCTGCCCCACGATGATGATGTCTTTTGTTTTGCCAATATTATTCAAACCATCCATGTTGATGTTGGCAAGTGTTTTGGCCACAGGATAAACAGGGTTTTCTGCATAATAAGCGGAACCCCATAGCCCCTGTTCTTCTGCAGTTACCGAAAGAAAAATAATGGTGCGGTCCGGTGGCGTTCTCAGGCTTTTAAATGCTTTAGCAAGTTGAAGCAATCCCGCAGTGGCACTGGCATTATCGTAGGCGCCGTTGTAAATACTGTCGCCTGTTTCGTCAGGCTTGCCAATACCAAGATGGTCCCAGTGAGCCGTATAGATAATGTATTCGTCAGGATGTTTGGCTCCGGTGATTTTGCCAATAACATTGTGCGACTTATTGTAAGTAGCTGTAACCTTAATGCCCGTGGTTAGCTTTTCATTTAATGCAATTGGCTTAAATCCTTTTTGTGCTGCTTTTTTGAAAAGAGTTGAATCGTACCCGGCGGCATTCAGCAATTGAATGGCAGCCGGTTCAGAAACCCATCCCACAACATCGCAATACTTTGTATTCTTTCCGCGATCATCCAAATGGAGCCGCGAACCATTCCAATTGTTTTGAACAACACTGAAAGGATAGCTTGCTGCTTTAGTGTTATGAATCACCAGGCAACCTTTTGCGCCTTGTCGTGCTGCTTCTTCAAACTTATAGGTCCATCTTCCATAGTAAGTCATGGTATCGCCTTTAAATAAAGAAGAATCGATTCCATACCCCGGATCGTTTACTAATACCATTACAACCTTTCCTTTAACATCCAATCCTTCATAATCGTTCCATCCTCTTTCGGGAGCATTTACACCATAACCGGCAAATACCAGTTCGTCATTTTTTAAATTGATGACGGGGTTTGTTTTTTCTGTCCATATCACGTAATCATCAAAGCCTTTTAACTGAAAATTTCCTTTAGGCGACTGAACCTGCATAACCGAATCAGCTACCGTGGCAATATTTACCATAGGCACTTCCTGCAAATAACTATTGCCATTGCCGGGCTCCAGTCCAACTTCGGCAAAACGTTTTTGTAAATAATTGATCGTTTTGGTTTCGCCTTCTGTAAAGGGTTTACGGCCCAGTAAAGAATCGGCGGCCAAAACGCTGATATCATGGCGAAGTGTATCGGCACTAAAGCCGGTGAACCCATCTTCGGTATAGCTGCTCCCCCCAGTTTGTGTATTTGAATTACATTGGATAAAGATGAAAGAAACCAGGATGGACAAAATGAAAAATAAAGCCTTTCGCATTTTACGTTT
>JAGIAB010000310.1:0-278 GCA_017745135.1 Flavisolibacter sp. | reverse complement strand
GTTTATGCGCAAAAGTTAAATCAATTTTGACAAAGGCTTTACCGCAGATTAAATTTTATAATGACGAGCATTGCAAAGATTTTTTTGATCAGTATTTTGATTGCATCCTGTACTACTCAAAAAACAATTAGGTTAACAGATCAAACTCAATTACGGTTTGTTGCAGAATATGATATTCCCCATAACAAGCTTTTTCAAAACACAACGATAGGAGGTTTGTCTGGAATTGATTATGACCCTGAAAAAAATATTTACTATTTAATTTCAGATGATGGTTC